>CAYVGD010000012.1:0-20438 GCA_964450095.1 uncultured Polaromonas sp. | reverse complement strand
GCTTCTTTCTTTTTTGATTCCCCCCGACGAGACCCACACACCATGCCCCTGAAAGAACAGATCACCGATGACATGAAATCGGCCATGCGCGCGAAGGAAGCCGAGCGCCTGGCCACCATCCGCCTGCTCCTGGCCGCGCTCAAGCAAAAGGAAGTGGACGAACGGGTCGAGCTGGACGACACGGCCGTGGTCGGCGTGGTGGACAAGCTGATCAAGCAGCGCAAGGACTCGGTGGCGGCCTACACCCAGGCCGGTCGCCAGGACCTGGCCGACAAGGAAGCGGCCGAAATAACCGTGCTCCAGGGCTACCTCCCGGCGCGCATGGACGCGGCTGAAGTCACCGCCGCCGTGCAGGCCATCGTGGCAGGCGTGGCTCAGGAGCTGGGTCGCGCGGTGGCCGCGGCTGACATGGGCCGGGTGATGGGCGCGGCCAAGGCGCAGCTTGCCGGCAAGGCCGACATGGGTCAGGTGTCGGCGGCGGTCAAGGCCGCGATTTCCAAGGGCTGAGACCCCTTTACGCCGGCAGCGGCTTTTCCCGGTGCGCCGGGGGCACGGCCCCCAGGCGTTTCAGCTGCCGGCGATCTTCATGCGCTCGATCAGGACCGAGCCCACGGTCTTGGCGCCGTAGTTGTAGGTGTCTGCACCCACAGCCACGATGCCGCGGAACATGTCCGGCAAGTTCCCCGCGATGGTGATCTCCTCCACGGGAAAGGCGATGCGGCCGCCCTCCACCCAGTAGCCGGCAGCGCCTCGCGAGTAGTCACCGGTGACGTAGTTCACGCCCTGCCCCATCAGCTCGGTCACGAAGAGGCCGGTACCCAGCTTGCGCAGCATCTCGTCCAGGTCATCGCCGGGCTGGGTGAGCCGGCTGGTGAGTTGCAGGTTGTGCGAACCGCCGGCGTTGCCCGTGGTGCGCATGCCCAGCTTGCGGGCCGAGTAGGTGCTCAGGAAATAACCGGCGACGTAGCCGGCGTCCACCACCTTGCGCGCCCGCGTGACCACGCCCTCGTCATCGAAGGGCGCGCTGCCCTTGCCCTTGAGCAGGTGCGGGTCCTCGCTGATGTCGATGTGCGAGGGAAACACCGGGCGCCCGAGCGAGTCCAGCAAAAAGCTGCTCTGGCGGTACAGCGCACCGCCGCTGGTGGCCTGCACGTAGGCACCCAGCAGGCCTGCGGCCACGGGTGATTCGAACAGCACCGGGCATTCGGTGGTCGCGATCTTGCGGCTGCCCAGCCGCGAAAGCGCGCGCTCGGCGGCATAGCGCCCCACGGCCTGCGCGCTGGCGAGTTCCCTGGCGTCGCGCATGGAGCTGTACCAGGCGTCGCGCTGCATCTGCTCGTCCAGGCCCGCGATGGGCGCCACCGACAGGGTGTGGCGCGAGGACGCATAGCCGCCCCTGAAACCGCGCGTGTGGGCGCTGAAGAAATGGCTTTGCTGGGCAGAGACGCCCGCGCCCTCGCTGTTGGTGATGAGGGGGCTGGTCCCCAGGGCCGCAGCCTCGCATTCCAGCGCCAGGCGCGCCGCGTCCTCGGCGCTGACCGACCACGGATGGAACAGGTCGAGCTCAGGATGCTCCCGGGCGATGTCGGCCTCGTCCGGCAGGCCGGCACTGGGGTCGCTCGCGGTGAAACGTGCGATGTCGTAGGCGGCCTGCACCGTTTGCTCGATGGCCGCGCGCGAGAAGTCGCTGGTGGAGGCATTGCCGCGCTGGCTGCCCAGGTAAACGGTGACGCCCAGCGACTTGTCGCGGTTGCGCTCGACGTTCTCGAGTTCGCCCTTGCGAACGCTCACGGACAGCCCGCAGCCTTCGGAGGCTTCGGCGCCCGCGTCGCTGGCGCCCAGCTTGCGCGCATGGGACAGGGCTGCGTCGACGAGTTCTTCAAAAAATTCGCGGCGGTAGCTGAAGCCGCTGAGCGCGGTCGTGTCGGTCTTGGCTTTGTTCTTCACGTCGGTAGCTCGCTGAGGTGGGCAACTATGATACCGACCCTGATTGATACACCCGGGCACACCCGCCCCTATTCCCCATGCCACGCAAGCCGCGCAAAGGCTATTTCGTCAAAGGCCAGTTCGTTGCCGAGGGCAGCGAACGCGACCTTGAACTCAAGATAGAGCTCAAGGGCGGGCTGGAGACCAGCAAGACCGATCTCAAGCGCGAAAGCGCGCAGCTTCAGGCCCTGGGCGAAGAACTGCTCAACCTGCGCGCCGGGCTCTTCGACTCCCTGGCCCTGCCCGACAAGCTGGTCGATGCGCTCGCCGAGGCCAAGCGCATCACCAACTTCGAGGGCCGCCGGCGCCAGATGCAGTACATCGGCAAGCTCATGAGGCAGCTCGAGGACGAGACCTTGCAGGCGGTGCGGGACGCCCTCGAGGTGCAGCGCCAGGGCAGCGCCCAGGAGGCCGCGGCCCTGCACGAGGCCGAGGGCTGGCGCGACCGCCTGATCGCCGATGACGCTGCGGTCGGCCAGTGGCTGCAAAGCCACCCGGGCACCGACTCGCAGCAGCTTCGTGCCCTGGTGCGCCAGGCACGCAAGGACGCCCAGCCCGAAAAGCCTGGCGAGGCGCTGCGCCACGGCCGGGCCTACCGCGAAATTTTTCAGCTCGTCAAGGAGCAACTCATCCATGGCTGACTTCGACCCGGTGCGCATCGGCATCGTCTCGGTGAGCGACCGCGCCTCCAGCGGCGTCTATGAGGACAAGGGCCTGCCCGCGCTCAGGTCCTGGCTGTCGTCGGCCCTGCACAACCCAGTCACTTTTGTGGAAAAGCTGATCCCGGACGAACAACCCCTGATCAGCCAGACGCTGATCGAGCTGGTCGATGCCGGCTGCGCGCTGGTGCTGACCACCGGCGGCACCGGGCCGGCGTTGCGCGATGTCACGCCCGAGGCGACCCTGGCCGTGGCCGACCGTGAGATGCCCGGCTTTGGCGAACAGATGCGGCAGATCAGCCTGAAGTTCGTGCCCACGGCCATCTTGTCGCGGCAGGTGGCCGTGATCCGCGGGCCCAGCCTGATCATCAACCTGCCGGGCCAGCCCAAGGCCATCCAGGAAACGCTGGAAGGCCTGAAGGATGCGCAAGGCCAGAGCATCGTGCCGGGCATCTTCGCGGCCGTGCCCTACTGCATCGACCTGATCGGCGGCCCCTACCTGGAAACCCGCGAGGACGTCTGCAAGGCCTTCCGGCCCAAGAACGCGGTGCGGCCAGCTCGCGGCGCCTGAGATGCCAAGCGCCCAAGGCGCAACGTGGACCGACATGGGCCCAGCCTGCAGTCGATCGGGGCAGCTTCCAACGGACTGGTGACGCCTGCGATCGTCCAGGGGCCGGGCTCCTCGGGCGGCGCAAGCGCCGCCTGCGAGCCGCTCACTTGCCCATCAGCTGGTTCAGCTTGTCGGCCTCGAAGCGCTGCTCGCGCGCGGCCTCGTCGGGCACACAGTCCTTCTTGGCCTGCGAGAGCTTCTCGATGGCCTGCCACAGCAACGCGATCTGCTGTTCGTTTGAAGCGGCGTTGTCGATCAAGCCGCGCATGGCCTGCGACAGCGGGTCGTCGTTCTGCGTGACACCGTAGGCTGAAAAACCCATCTGGCTGGCCGCTTGCTCTCGCTTGACGTCGGCCTCGGCCTGGATGATGCGGGCCGGGTTGCCCACCGCCGTGGCGCCCGCCGGCACGGGCTTGACCACCACCGCGTTCGAGCCGATGCGGGCACCGTCACCTACGGCAAAACCACCCAGCACCTGCGCGCCCGCGCCCACCACCACGTTCTTGCCCAGCGTGGGGTGGCGCTTGGCGCCTTTGTAGAGGGAGGTGCCGCCCAGGGTCACGCCCTGGTAGATGGTGCAGCCGTCACCGATCTCGGCGGTCTCGCCCACCACCACGCCCATGGCGTGGTCGAAGAACACACGCTCGCCGATCCGGGCGCCCGGATGGATCTCGATGCCGGTGAGAAAGCGCGAAACATGCGAGATGAAGCGCCCCAGCCATTTGAGACCGTGGTTCCAGCACCAGTGCGCGGGGCGGTGCAGCAAGATGGCGTGCAGGCCGGGGTAGCAGGTCAGCACCTCCCAGGAGGTGCGCGCTGCGGGGTCGCGTTCAAGGATGCACTGGACGTCGGAGCGGATGCGCGAAAACATAAGACCCTGAAGTCTAGCCGCGCGGCCCACTGCACGCTGGCGGCCAGGCGATGGCCGCAACCCGTCAGGGCGCGCCGTCTCCAGCCGGCTCCTGGCCGCGCCCGCGCCGGCCGCGCGCAGCGTCCGACATGGCGCGTGCCACCCCGCGCAGGATGTGCACTTCCTCGGGGGTGGGTTGGGCACGGTTGAGCAGTTGCTGCAGTCGCGGCATGAGCTTCTTGGGGGCGCTGGGGTCCAGGAACCCCACGTCGACCAGCGCCTGCTCCAGGTGGCGCAGCAGCCCGTCCACCTGGGCCGCATCGGCGTGAACCCCCTGGGGGGCGGCGGGCCTGACCTCCAAGCCGCCCAGGGCCTGGCGCCAGTCGTAGGCGATCAGTTGCACCGCGGCGGCGATGTTCAGCGAGCCGTAGTCTGGCGCGGTGGGAATGCTCAGGCAGGCATGGCAGCGCCACACGTCCTCGTTGCGCATGCCAAAGCGCTCTGAGCCAAAGACAAAGGCCACGCCCGCAGGCTGCTCTGCAGGCGGCCGCGCCAAAAGCGCGCCGAAGTGCGCCCTCGGCGCGAGCGTGGGAGGCCCGAAGTCCCGCGGGGTCATGGCCGTGGCGCACACGTGGGTGATGCCCTCCAGCGCCCCGGCCAGGCTGTCCACCACGCGTGCGCGGACCAGGACATCGGTGGCACCGCTGGCGCGATCGACCGCCTCCTGCCGGGTGAGCACATCGGGCCAGCGCGGCGACACCAGCACCAGATCTTCGAAACCCATCACCTTCAGGGCCCGCGCCACGGCGCCCACGTTGCCGGCATGGCTGGTGTGCATCAGGACGAAGCGGGTCTTCATGGTCATGGGCTCGGGGCTGCGGGGGCATGCATTGTCGCCGGGCGCATCGGCCGGGGGCCGGCCGTGGGCAACCGGCGGGCCGTACCGGTAAAATCACCCACTTTCCTGCCCCTCGGTTACCGGGAGGCACGGCACCCAGCGCTCTTTACCCTCTTCCATGCCCAGCTCTCTCCATCCCATGCTCAACGTGGCCATCAAGGCCGCGCGCGCCGCAGGCGCCATCATCAACCGCGCGGCGCTCGACGTGGAATCCGTCCGCATCTCGGCCAAGCAGACCAACGACTTCGTCACCGAAGTCGACCACGCCGCAGAAAACGCCATCATCGAGACGCTGCTCACCGCCTACCCCGGCCACGGCATCCTGGCGGAAGAATCGGGCGAGCAGCATGGGGACCGCCACTCCGAGCACCAGTGGATCATCGATCCACTGGACGGCACCACCAACTTCATCCACGGCTTTCCGGTGTACTGCGTGAGCATTGCGCTGGCCGTGCGCGGCCGCGTCGAGCAGGCCGTGGTCTACGACCCCACCCGCAACGACCTTTTTTGCGCCACCCGCGGCCGGGGCGCCTACCTCAATGACAAGCGCATCCGCGTGGCCAAGCGCAGCCGCCTGCAGGACTGCCTGATCTCCACCGGCTTTCCCTACCGCCCCGGCGACAAGCTGCGCACCTACCTCACCATGCTGGGCGAGGTCATGAGCCAGTGCGCCGGCGTGCGCCGCCCCGGCGCCGCCGCCCTGGACCTGGCCTACGTCGCCGCGGGCTTTTCCGACGGCTTTTTCGAAACCAACCTCCAGCCCTGGGACGTGGCGGCAGGCTCGCTGCTGGTCACGGAGGCAGGCGGCCTGGTGGGCAACTTCACGGGCGAGTCCAATTTCATGCACCAGGGCGAGTGCGTGGCCGGCAACCCGCGCGTGTACGCGCAGTTGGTGGGCGCGCTGTCCAAGTACAGCAAATTCGCCGGCGTGAACGACAAGATGCAGGTGCACGCTGCACACGCGGCCGACGCCCCGGACAGCACCTCTGCGGACGATGAAGCCGATGCCACAGGTGCGCAAGCCGCGCCACCGGCGGCCAAGCCCACGCTCAAAGTGAGCCAGGCCCGCCGCGTGGCCGCGCCCTCCAACCCCACCGGCGACACGCGGCCGCTGCGAAAACCGCAGGGCGACCGGGGCGAGACAGCCGGCCGCGGTGCCCCCAGACCGGGCAAGCCCGCAGGCCGCCCGCAGGACCCGGCCGACCGGCCACCGTTCGACCGGGCCGACGACGCGCCGTTCTGACGGCTGATCGCCCGCATCCCACCGACAAGCCCGCGACCCGATCGACCCCCTGCCCCGCATGAGCCAGGCGCCCTTTCCTGCCAGTGACCGTGCCGACAGCGTGAAGCACACGCCCATGATGGCCCAGTACCTGGCCATCAAGAAGGACTTCCCCGACACGCTGCTTTTCTACCGCATGGGGGACTTTTACGAGTTGTTCCATGCCGATGCGGAAAAGGCCGCGCAGTTGCTGGACATCACGCTCACCTCCCGCGGGCAGTCGGGCGGCGAGCCGATCAAGATGGCGGGCGTGCCCTACCACTCGGCCGAAGGCTACCTGGCCAAGCTCATCAAGCTAGGCGAGTCGGTGGCCATCTGCGAGCAGGTGGGCGACGTGGCCGCCAGCAAGGGGCCGGTGGAGCGCAAGGTGGTGCGCGTGGTCACGCCCGGCACGCTCACCGATGCCGAACTGCTGCAAGACAAGGCCGAATCGCTGCTGCTGTCGGTGCACCAGGGCCCGCGCCGGCAGTGCGGCCTGGCCTGGCTCAGCATCACCCAGGGGCAGGTGTTCCTGGCCGAATGCGACAGCGACGAGCTCGGCACCTGGCTTGCACGCATCTCGCCCAGCGAGGTGATCTGCAGCGTCGATGCCACCCCCGCCTTCGAGGCACAACTGAAAAGGCTCTGCCAGGCCCTGCCCTCGGGCAGCGGCACGCTCACCTGCCGGCCAGCCTGGCAGTTCGACAGCGCCCTGGGCCAGCGGCAACTGTGCGAACAGCTGCAGACCGCTTCACTGCAGGCCTGGCAAGCCGAATCGGTGGCCCAGGCGCATGCCGCGGCCGCGGCGCTGCTGGCCTACGCGCAGCACACCCAGGGCCGGCCGCTGAGCCATGTGCGCCAGCTCCAGGTGGAGCGCTCGGGTGAATGCATCGACCTGCCGCCGAGCACCCGGCGCAACCTGGAACTCACGCAGACCCTGCGCGGCGAGGATTCGCCCACGCTTTTTTCGCTGCTGGACAGCTGCGTCACCGGCATGGGCAGCCGCCTGCTCAAGCACTGGCTGCTCACCCCGCGCCGCGACCGGGGCCAGGCCCAGGCGCGCCTGGAGGCACTGGCGGTGCTGCGCGAAGGACTGCACGCGCCGCTGCGCCAGCGCCTGAAAGGCAGCACCGATGTGGAGCGCGTCACCGCACGCCTGGCCCTGCGCCAGGTGCGCCCCCGGGAACTGGTGGCGCTGCGCCTGAGCCTGGAGCGAGCGCTGGCCCTGCAGGCCCAGCTCGGTGCGGTGGCGGGACGCTGCGGCCTGCTGGATGCGCTGTGCGAATCGCTGCAGCCGCCGCCGGGCTGTGGCGAGCGCCTCCAGGCCATGCTGCTGGACGAGCCTTCGGCCTTGGTGCGGGAGGGCGGTGTGGTGCGCGAGGGCTTCGATCCGGAGCTCGACGAACTGCGCGCCATCCAGAACAACTGCGACGGCTTTTTGCTCGCGCTGGAATCGCGTGAGCGTGAACGCACCGGCATCGCCAACCTGCGCGTTCAGTTCAACCGGGTGCATGGCTTCTACATCGAGGTCACCCAGGGGCAGCTGGACAAGGTGCCCGCTGACTACCGCCGCCGCCAGACACTCAAGAACGCCGAGCGCTTCATCACGCCCGAGCTCAAGGCCTTTGAGGACAAGGCGCTGTCGGCCCAGGAACGGGCCCTGGCCCGCGAGAAATTCCTCTATGAATCCCTGCTGGACGAACTGCAGGCCTTCGTTCCCGCGCTTTCGCAACTGGCCCGGGCGCTGGCCAGCCTGGACGCGCTCGCGGCGCTGGCCGAACGCTCGCTCACCCTGAACTGGTGCGCGCCCGAATTCGTGCGCGAGCCCTGCATCGAGATCCAGGGAGGCAGGCACCCGGTGGTGCAAGCGCGGCTGGCCGAACTGGGTTCGGGCGACTTCATCGCCAACGACTGCATGCTGGGCGGCAAAATCCGCATGCAAGTGATCACCGGCCCGAACATGGGCGGCAAGTCCACTTACATGCGGCAAGTGGCACTGATCGTGCTTTTGGCAGGCATGGGCTCCCATGTTCCTGCCACGCGCTGCCGACTTGGCCCGATCGACGCGATCCACACCCGGATCGGCTCGGCCGACGACCTGGCCAACGCCCAGTCGACCTTCATGCTGGAGATGACCGAGGCCGCGCAGATCCTGCATGCGGCCACGCCGCACTCCCTGGTGCTGATGGACGAGATCGGCCGCGGCACCTCCACCTTCGACGGCCTGGCCCTGGCCGGCGGCATCGCCACCCACCTCCACAACAAGGTACAGGCCTTCACGCTGTTTGCCACGCATTACTTCGAGCTCACCGAATTCCCGGCGCGGCATCACGCGGCGGTGAACGTGCACGTGAGCGCGGTGGAATCGGGCGCGGACATCGTGTTCCTGCACCACATCGACCCGGGGCCGGCCAACCGAAGCTACGGAATCGCGGTGGCGCGCCTGGCGGGCGTGCCGGCGGCGGTGGTCTCGCATGCCCGGCATGCGCTCGAGTCGCTGGAGGCCCAGCAGAACCAGGCTCAGGCCCAGGTGGACCTGTTCGCCGCGCCGCCGGCCGCGGCCACGCCCGAACCCAACGCCGTCGAACGGGCCCTGGCGCAGGTGGACCCGGATGCGCTCAGCCCCCGTGAGGCGCTGGACGTGCTCTACCAACTCAAGAAAGCCGCCGCCCTGGGCGGCACCCCACAACCATGACCTACTGCGTTGCCATCAAGCTCGATGCCGGCCTGGTGTTCCTCTCGGACTCCCGCACCAACGCGGGCCTGGACCACATCTCGACCTTCCGGAAGATGATGGTCTATGAACGCCCGGGCGATCGCTTCATGGTCCTGCTGTCGGCGGGCAACCTCTCGATCTCGCAGTCGGTGCGCGAGATCCTGCAGGTGGAAAAGCTGGTGGACCCCGGCGGCGACGAGCCGCTGACCATCTGGAACGCCAAGAGCATGTTCGATGCGGCCCGCGTGCTGGGCTCGGCGGTGCGGCGCGTGCATGCGCGCGACGCGCAGGCGCTCAAGCAGTCCGACGTGGACTTCAACGTTTCGCTGCTCTTTGGCGGCCAGATCCGTGGCGAGGGCATGCGCCTGTTCCAGATGTATTCGGCAGGCAACTTCATCGAGACCACGCCCGAGACGCCCTACTTCCAGATCGGCGAATCCAAGTACGGCAAGCCGGTGCTGGACCGGGTGATCAACCCGCGCACGCCCCTGCAGGAGGCGGCCAAGTGCGCTTTGGTGTCCATGGACTCCACCATGAAGTCCAACCTGTCGGTGGGCTTTCCGCTGGACCTCGTCGTCTACGAGCGCGACCAGCTGCAAAGCGACAAGATGGTGTGCATTGACCAGAACAACCCCTACTACCGGATGATGCACAACAACTGGGGCCAGAAGCTGCGCCAGGTGTTCGACAGCATCGAGGACCCGGTCTGGGACGACACCCACACCGACACCCCCCTGAAGATGCCCGCCGAGCGCGCGGGCGAGCTGGGCAAGATCACCCACCCCGGCGAACGCCTGATCTGACACCGTGGCGCCTCATACCTCTTCGCCCCTGCTGATCTTCTCGCACGGCAACAGCTTTCCCGCCAGCACCTACGGCGTGATGCTGGAGGCCCTGCGCCGGCGCGGGTTCCGCGTCGCTGCCATCGAGAAGTTCGGCCACGACCCGCGCTACCCGGTCACCAGCAACTGGCCCCACCTGGTCCAGCAACTGGCCGACTTCACGGCCGAGGAATCGAGCCGCGCCGGCCAGGGTGCGTTCCTCGTGGGGCATTCGCTGGGCGGTTTCCTCAGCCTCATGTGCGCCGCGCGCCACCCCAGTCTGGGTGGCCACGCGCTGCGCGGCGTGGTCCTGATGGACTCGCCGCTGGTGGGCGGCTGGAAGGCCGCCGCGCTCAGCGTGGCCAAGCGGGCGCGCCTGGTGGGCTCGATCTCGCCGGGCGCAGTCAGCCGCAAGCGCAAGAAGGCCTGGGCCGACGTGCACGAGGCCCTGGCGCATTTCCAGTCGAAAAAGATCTTCGCCAGCTGGGATGCGCGGGTGCTGCAGGACTACGTGACACACGGCACCTGCGATGCGGACCCGAAGGATATCGCCCATGCCGGCCAGCGCGTGCTCAGCTTCGACCGCGACGTGGAAACCGCGATCTACAACACCCTGCCCCACAACCTCGAAGCCCTGCTGGCCCGCCACCCGCTGCGCTGCCCGGCTGCCTTCATCGGTGCGACCCATTCGCTGGAGATGCGGCAGGTGGGCATGGTGCTGACCGAGCGCATCACGCAGGGGCGCGTGTCCATGCTCGATGGCAGCCACCTCTTCCCCATGGAAAAGCCCGATGCCGCAGCAGCCGCCGCCGAGGCCGCGCTGCTGAACCTGATGAGCCTGGAGCGCTAGCCCGGCACTAGCGCAGGCCCTGCTGCGCCAGCCAGGGCTGCAGCTGCCCGCGCAGCCGTGCCAGGGCCTGGCTGTGCAACTGGCACACGCGCGCCTGGCTCACCTCCAGCACCGCGCCGATCTCACGCAGGTTCAGCTCCTCGTCGTAGTAGAGCGACAAAAGCAGCTGCTCCCGCTCGGGCAAAGCCTCCAGCGCTGACAGCAGCTGCTGCCTCAGCCCTTTTTGCAACAGAAGCTGCAGCGGATCGAACGGCGCGCCGCCTTCCTGCGGGGCATGCTGGTCCAGGTAGCGGCTGGCTTCCTCGGGGCCCTCGAAGTCGTCCAGGTGCACCAGCTGGCAGCCGTGGATGTCCTGCAGCAGCTGCTGGTAGGCGCCCAGGGCCAGGCCCATCTCCTCGGCCACCTCGGCCTCGCGCGGTGCGCGGCCCAGGCGCTGCTCGCGGGCCTGCACGGCCTGCGCCACCTGACGGGCCGAGTGGCGCATGCCGCGGGAGACAAAGTCGTTGGACCGCAACTCGTCCAGCATGGCGCCGCGGATGCGCTGGCTGGCATAGGTCTCGAACTTGGCGCGCTGCAGGTCCTGGTAGCGCTCGCCCGCCTCCAGAAGGCCCATCATCCCGACCTGGATCAGGTCGTCCAGGTCCACGCAGGCCGGGAGCCTGGCCATGAGCTGCAGCGCCAGCTTGCGCACCAGGGGCGCGTAGTCCTTGAGCAGGTCTGCGGGGCTGCAGGCGGCGATGCGTCCCTGGGCGTTGTACATGGGCGGGCTGGGGCGGGTCTCAGGCGGTGGCGCGGCCCATGGTGCAGGTCACGCGGATGAGGCGCTGGTCGGGCACCTCGGCCTGCGACAGCACCACCAACTGGGGCAGGCTGCGCCGGAGAAAGCGCGCCAGCAGCAGGCGCAGCGGGTGCTGCACGACCAGCACCGCCGGCAGGCCCAGCTGGGCCTGGTGTTCCATGGCCGCGGCGGCCTCGCGCACCAGCGTGTCGGCCAGGCCCGGCTCCAGGCCGCGGCCCTGGCCCAGGGCCTGGGACAGCACGCGGTCGAGCTGCGCGTCCAAACCGATGACCTGCATCTCGCCTTCACCGGGGAACACCTGCTGCACCAGGGCACGGCCCAGGGCCAGGCGCACCAGCGAGGCCAGCTCCACGGGGTCGGGCGTGACCGGGGCATGCTCGGACAGCACGTCCAGGATGGTGCGCATGTCGCGGATGGGCACGCTCTCGTCCAGCAGCGCCTGCAGCACCTTCTGCAGCGCCGGCAGCGCGAAGGTCTTGGTGAGCAGCCCCTCGACCAGGAGCGGTGCATCGCGCGAGACGCGGTCCAGCAGCTGCTGCACCTCTTGTCGACCCAGCAGTTCGGCCGCATGCAGGCGCAGCAAATGGTTCAAGTGCGTGGCCACGACGGTGCTGGCATCGACCACGGTGTAGCCGTGCAGCTGCGCATCGTCCTTGAGGCTGGCGTCGATCCAGGAGGCCGGCAGACCAAAGGCCGGATCGACCGTGGGCGTGCCCTCCAGGGACGCGGAAGCCTCCCCGGGGTTGATCGCCAGCCACTGCCCGGTGGGGGCCTGCCCCTGGCCGATGGGCACCCCCTTGAGCTTGAGCACGTAGCCGTGGGGCGGCAGCTCCAGGTTGTCGCGGATGTGGACCACCGGCGGCAGGAACCCCAGCTCCTGCGCGAACTTCTTGCGCAGGCTCTTGATGCGGCCCAGCAGCTCGCCGTCCTGCTGGCTGTCCACCAGCGGGATCAGCCGGTAGCCCACGTCGAGCGCCAGGGTGTCCACCAGGCTCACGTCATCCCAGCTGGCCTCCGGCACCTGCGCCTGCTCCACCACGGGGGCGGCAGCAGTGGCCGCGGATGCCGCGGCCCGCTGCGAACGCTGCACTCGGCGGCCGAGCCAGACCAGGCCGCCGGCGATCAGCAGGAAAGCCAGGTTGGGCATGCCCGGGATCGCGCCCATGAGGCCCACCACCGCAGCGGTGAAAAAAAGCACCTGGGGGTTGGCGAACAGCTGCCCGGTGAGCTGGCCGCCCACGTCCTGGTCGTTGCTCACCCGCGAGACGATGACGCCAGCGGCGGTGGAGATCACCAGCGCCGGGATCTGCGCCACCAGGCCGTCGCCGATGGCCAGCAGCGTGTAGGTGGTGCCGGCCTCGGAAAATCCCAGCCCGTGCTGCACCATGCCGACGATCAGGCCGCCGATGATGTTGATCACCAGGATCAGGATGCCGGCCACCGCATCGCCGCGCACGAACTTGCTGGCGCCGTCCATGGAGCCGTAGAAATCGGATTCCTGCGACACCTCGGCCCGGCGCTTCTTGGCCACTTCCTCGGTGATCAGGCCGGCGTTCAGGTCGGCGTCGATGGCCATCTGCTTGCCGGGCATGGCATCGAGCGTGAACCGCGCCCCGACCTCGGCGATGCGCCCCGCGCCCTTGGTGATGACCATGAAGTTGATCACCACCAAAATCACGAACACCAGCACGCCGACGGCGAAATTGCCGCCGACCAGGAAGTGGCCGAAGGCCTCGATCACCTTGCCGGCCGCGTCCGGGCCGTTGTGGCCGTCCATGAGCACCACGCGCGTGGAGGCCACGTTCAGCGACAGGCGCAAAAGCGTGGTGAACAGCAGCACGGCCGGAAAGGCGGCGAAATCCAGCGCCTTCTGCGTGTACATGGCCACCAGCAGCACCATGATGGACAGGGCGATGTTGAAGGTGAACAGCAAATCCAGCGCAAACGCGGGCAGCGGCAGCACCATCATGGACAGGATCACCATGATCAGCACCGGCCCCACCAGCCCCTTGGCGCCCTGCCCGTCGGCCAGCCACTGGCGCAGGCGCCACTGCAGCGTGTTCATGCGCCTGCCCCCTGCCCGCCCGGGTGCAGCGGGTCCATGCTGGGCGGCACCTCCAGCGCGGTGGGCCGCTGGGGCGCCTGCGCCGGCCCCAGCCGCCTGAGCTGCATGGCCCAGGCCAGCACCTCGGCCACCGCGCCGTAGAGCGCGCCGGGCACCTCATCGCCCAGGGACGTGTGACGGAACAGCGCACGCGCCAGGGGAGGCGCCTCCAGCAGCGGCACCCGGCTCTGCACGGCCAGGGCCTTGATGCGCTCGGCCACCAAGTCCTGGCCCTTGGCCACCACGCGGGGCGCGCCCATGGAAGCCTCGTCGTAGCGCAGCGCCACCGCATAGTGCGTGGGGTTGGTGAGCACCACGTCGGCCTGGGGCACCTCGGCCATCATGCGGCGGCGCGCCATCTGCTGGCGCTGGCGGCGCAGCTGCGCCTTGATGTGCGGATCGCCCTCGCTTTCCTTGTGCTCCTTCTTCACTTCCTCCAGGGTCATGCGCAGGTTCTTGTGGTGCGACCACAGCTGCCACGGCACGTCCAGCAGCGCCACCAGCAGGAGCGAGGCCACCACCACCGCGCAGGTCCAGCCCACGCGCTGCAGGGCCTCCAGCATGGCCGCCGCCGGGGGTTGCTGCAGCAGCGCCAGCCAGTGCGGCACGTCCTGCCAGAGGGCCCAGCCGGAGATGCCGCCCACCAGCAGCGCCTTGGCCATCACCTTGCCCAGCTCGGCCAGGCTCTGGGTGGAGACCATGCGCACCAAGCCCTGCAGCGGATCAAGCCGGGAGAACTTGGGCTCCAGCGCCTGGGTCGAAAGGTTCCAGCCACCGACCATCAGCGGGGCGACCAGAGCGGCCAGCCACAGGCCGCCCAGGATGGGCAGCAGCACCCCCAGGCCTGCGCGCGCCGTGGCGCCGGCTTGCGCCATGAGGGGTTGGGTGTGCATGGCAGCGCGCGGCTCGAAGGCCAAGCCCGCGCGCAGCGCCCGGGCCAGGCCGTCGGCCATGTCGGAGGCGAACAGCCAGACAAGCGCCAGGCCCACCGCCAGCATCACCAGACTCACCAGGTCGCGCGAGCGTGGCACCTGGCCCTCCTCGCGCGCCTTCTCCAGGCGCTGAGGCGAGGCGGGGTGGCTTTTTTCGAGGTCGCTGTCGTCGGACATGTGTTCATGCGCCCGACCAGGAAGGAACGGGCCATGAAATTATTCGGCGCGACCCCCGGCGTGCATGCCCCGAACAGATGGCCATTGCCGCGGCAGCTGCGGCATTCGGCGGCTCGCGAGCCTGGCGCGGGCGAACCGAGCCGGGCCCGGCGGCACGGGGCTTCAGAAGCCCAGGCTCTCCAGCAGGTCGTCGACCTGTCCCTGGTCGCTCAGGGCTTCGGGCTGGCCGGGCTTGATCTGGGGACCATTGAGCAGAGAAGGCGCCTCGGGGCGCCGCTCGGTGGGCGCGTTGTCGATCAGCAGCTGCAGCAGCTGCGTCTCGACGTCGTGGATCACCTCCATCATCTTCTTGATGACCTGCCCGGTGAGGTCCTGAAAGTCCTGCGCCATCATGATGTCCATCAGCTCGGCCTGCGTGGCGCTGGTCTGCGCGGGCACGCCCTGCAGGTAGCTGCGGGTGTCCTGCACCAGGTCCTTGGCGTCGCCCAGCGCCAGGGGCTGTGCGAACCAGCCGTCCCAGCGCCGGGACAGGGCCTGTGCGTCACCGGCCAGCCGGTCCTGCAGCGGCTGGGCCTTGTCCACGGCATTGAGCGTGCGGTCGGCGGCCTGCTCGGTCATGCGAGCGATGTAGGACAGGCGTTCGCGCGCATCGGGGATCGCCTCCGCAGCCACGGCCAGGCCTTTGTCCAGGCCCAGTTCGCGAAGGCCCTCGCGCATCTGGCGCGTGAGCTGGCCGATGCGGTGCAGCAGCTGCTCGGCCGAGTCGGGCGAGCCTGCGGCGGGGGAAGGCTGGGCGTCCATTTCAGGCCTTCTCGGTGGCGAGCTTGTCGAAGATGCGCCGGATCTTCTCCTCCAGCGTCACCACGGTGAAGGGCTTGACCACGTAGCCGTTGGCGCCGGCCTGGGCGGCGGCAATGATGTTCTCCTTCTTGGCCTCGGCGGTGACCATGAGCACGGGCGTTGCGGCCACCGCCGGGTCGCTGCGGATGGCCTTGAGCATGGACAGCCCGTCCATGTTGGGCATGTTCCAGTCGGAGACGACCAGCCCATAGTTGCCGCTCTTGACCTTTTCCAGCCCGGCGGCGCCGTCCTCGGCTTCGTCCACGTTGGTGAACTGCAGTTCCTTGAGCAGGTTGCGCACGATGCGCCGCATGGTCGGAAAGTCGTCGACCACCAAGATCTTGATGCTGGTATCCACCGTGAATCACTCCAAAAGTTGAGACATGCCTGGATCGCTTTACGGCGACTGCGGCGCGGAAATGAAGGGGCACTTACACCCGGTTGCCGATGCCGCCCTGGCTGCGGAGGTGGGCCAGCACGCGCGGAGCGATCTCGGCCAGGCTGGCGACCTCGCAGGCGGCGCCCAGCGCGTGGGCCTCGCGCGGCATGCCGTAGACCACGCAGCTGGCCTCGTCCTGGGCCAGGGTGTGGGCACCGGCCTGGCGCATGCGCAGCAGGCCCTCGGCGCCGTCACGGCCCATGCCGGTGAGGATCACGCCGATCGCGTTCTTGCCCGCATGGAGGGCCGCCGAGTCAAAGAGCACGTCCACCGAGGGGCGGTGGCGGTTCACCGGGGGCGACTGGTCCACCCGCGCCACGTAGTTGGCGCCGCTGCGGCCCAGGTGCAGGTGAAAGCCGCCGGGGGCGATGTAGGCGTGGCCGGGCAGGATGCGCTCGCCGTCGCGGGCTTCGGACACCGCGATGCGGCACAGGCTGTCCAGCCGCTGCGCGAAGGACTGGGTAAAGCCAGGCGGCATGTGCTGCGCGATCACCACGCCGGGGCTGTCGGGTGGCAACTGCTGCAGCACCTCGCGGATCGCCTCGGTGCCGCCCGTGGAGGCGCCGATGACGATGAGTTTTTCAGTGCTCAGGAACGGGCTGTTGAGAAGCCCCGGCGCGGCAGGGGCGGAAGGCGTCGGCCGGCGGCCGGCAGCCGGCAAGCGCGCTGCGGCGGCGGCGCGGATCTTCGATGCGATCAGCTCCGCGTAGCCCAGCAGGCCCTCGCGCAGACCCAGGCGCGGCTTGGTCACGAAGTCGACGGCGCCCAGCTCCAGCGCACGCAGCGCCGCCTCTGAGCCGCGCTCGGTGAGCGAGGAGACCATCACCACCGGCATGGGCCGCAGGCGCATCAGGCGCTCGAGGAACTCCAGCCCGTCCATGCGGGGCATCTCCACATCCAGCGTCATGACGTCGGGGTTGAGCTGCTTGACCAGGTCGCGGGCCACCAGCGGGTCGGCGGCTGTGGCCACCACGCGCATGTCGGGCTGTGCGTTGATGATCTCGGTCATCAGGCTGCGCACCAGGGCCGAGTCGTCCACGCAGATCACGCGGATGGGGAGGGCAGGCGCGCTCACAGCTGCCACTCCGGGCGCCCGCCCGGCGCAGGCCTTGCGGGCGGTGCGGCAGTCGGTGCGAACAGCTCCAGGCCCGCGCTGCGTGGCGTGCTCAGGCGCTTGGCCAGCGACTGCTCTTCCCGCTGCACGGCCTGGCATTCGGTCACCTGGCGCAGCTTGCGCACCGCCACCCGACCCGTGCGCGGGAAGTACGCGATGCGGCGCGGCAGGTCCCCGCAGAGGTCCTGCGCAGCCACCCGCACCTGCTCCATCTCCAGGTAGCGCAGCACGAACTGGGCGTTGCGCTCGCCGATGTTGATGTGGGTCATCTGCGCCAGCACGGCGCCACCGCCGAAGACCTTGGCCTCCAGCCGCTCGCGCCGGGCGCCGGCCTTGATCAGCTGGTTCAGCAGCATTTCCATGGCGAAGGCGCCGTAGCGCATGGCTGCCGAGACGCCGCGTCCGCTGGTGTCGGTGCCGGCCTCGTCAGGCAGCATGAAGTGGTTCATCCCCCCGATGCCCGTGACCGTGTCTCGCACGCACGCGGACACGCAGGAGCCCAGCACGGTGGTGAGCACCATGGGTTCGCCGGTGACGAAGTACTCCCCCGGCAGCAGCTTGACCGCGGGCATGTCGCACTCCCGGTCGAAGTAGTGGTGTGTGGCCAGGCCCTCGGATCGGCTCATGCCAGCTCAGGCCTTGACCACGCGTTCGTACACCGTCTGGCCGCGCAGCCTGAAGGCCTGCGACAGCAGCGAGAAGTTCTCCGAGTGGCCTGCGAAAAGCAGCCCGTCGCTGCGCAGCACGGGCTCGAAGCGCTGTAGCACCTGGGCCTGCGTGGGCTTGTCGAAGTAGATCATCACGTTGCGGCAGAAGATCGCGTCGAACGGCTCCTTGAAGGCATAGCTGGTCTCCAGCAGGTTGAGCCGGGCAAAACGCACCATCCCTGCCAGCTCGGGCCGCACACGTACCTTTCCTTCGTGGGCGCCCGAGCCCTTGAGGAAAAAGCGCCGCAGCCGCTCAGGCGCAAGCTTGGCCACCTGCTCCTGCGTGAACACGCCCGCCTGGGCCCGGGCCAGCACCTGGGTGTCGATGTCGGTGGCCACCACCAGGGCCTGGCCAGCCCTGCTGCCCAGGGCTTCCACCAGGGTCATCGCGATCGAATACGGCTCCTCGCCGGTGGATGCGGCGCAGCACCACACGCGCACCGGATGCTGGATGCCGCGCACATGGTCGGCCAGCGCCGGAAAGTGGTGGGCCTCGCGGAAGAAGGACGTGAGGTTGGTGGTGAGCGCGTTGACGAATTCCTGCCATTCGGCGCTGCGCTCGTCCCGCTCCAGCAGTTGCAGGTAGCTGCCGAATTCACGCAGCTGCAATTCGCGCAGCCGGCGCGACAGGCGGCTGTAGACCAGCTGCCGCTTTTGCGCGCTCAGCGCAATGCCGGCCCGCGCGTGGATGAGCTGGCAGATGCGGGCGAAATCCTGGTCGGTGAGCAGGAAATCGCTGCCGGTGGAGGCGGGCGATGGGCTGGGGGGCATGTCACGGTCAAGCCAGATGGGCTTGGCCGTACTCTAGGCAGCAGCGGTGCCGCGGCATGCCGCGAACAGCGGGCATTTGCAGCGCTTGATCCACGCGGGCGCTGGAAGGTGCACGCAAGGAAAGCCATGGCGCGGGCACAGCAGGGTAAGAGCCGGAGCCCCACGCGCCCGCGACCCGCACTTCTTGTCGGGGTGTGCGCCGGCTCGCTCCAGGGGCTCAGGCCCGCAGGCGCTTGCCTGTCTTGAGGTCGATGGCGGCTGTCTCGTCGGGCAGCAGTTCGAGAGACTCGCCGCGGGTTTGCGTCTGCATGAGCCGCAGCACGCGCTTTCGGTACATCTCGGCCAGCGCCGCGTGATGCTCAGCGGCCGCCTCGTGCTCGAGCAGGAGGCGCTGGGCTTCGTAGAGTTGTCCATCGACCATGTGCTCGATGGGCATGCGCTTGAAAAGTTGGGTCATGGCGGTCACTGGTGTCTCCTCCCGGCGGCCGGGCCGCCTTGGCGTGTCTGGGTCTTTGGATGCGACAAGCCGGCAGGCGCCGGTTGCAGTTTTTTCAGCTGGACACCGACTCTAGGGTGCCGCTGCGGCACGGCCCATCAGCGCCAGTCTCGCGGCTGAGTCAGCTTGCGCTGACAGACGCGCCGAGCCTGACCGACCCGACGGCAGGACGACATGGCGCTACCATGGCACCGGGCAGCGGTCATGCTTGCCGCACGATGCCTTGGTGCATCGGCCCAGCCCCTCCTGAGCCCATGCGTCGCCCACCCCAACCCATTCCCTGGCTGCTCGACGGCGAGGATTTCCCCTCGGTCGATCAGGCCTGGGGGCCGGGAGCCCCTGCGCCCGGGCTGCTGGCCGCCGGCGGCAACCTCGACATGCGCACGCTGGAGCGTGCCTACAGCCGAGGCATCTTTCCATGGTTCAGCGCCGGCCAGCCCGTGCTCTGGTGGAGCCCCGACCCGCGCATGGTGCTGCGCACGGGAGACTTTCGCCTGCACCGATCGCTGCGCAAGGTGGTGCAGCGCTTTGCCGCCACGCCCGGCTGCGAGGTGCGCATGAACCATGCGTTCACCGAGGTGATCCAGCATTGCGCGGCCACGCCGAGGCTGGGCCAGAACGGCACCTGGATCGTGCCGGAGATGATCGCGGCCTACGAGGCCATGCACGCCATGGGGCGGGCCCACAGCGTCGAGACCTGGGTCGATGGCCAACTGGTGGGTGGCCTCTACTGCGTGAGCCTGGGGGCCATGGTGTTCGGCGAATCGATGTTCGCCCACCGCACCGATGCCTCCAAGATCGCGCTGAGTGCTCTGGTCGCGTTTTGCCGGGCGCACGGCATGGAGTGCATCGACTGCCAGCAGAACACGGCCCACCTGGCCTTCATGGGCGCAGCGGAAATCTCGCGCGCGCAGTTTCTGGAATGCGTGGCGCGGCAGGTGGCCAAGCCTGCACCGCCCTGGGAATTCAGCCCCCTATACTGGCCGGAGCTTTTTCAGCTGGCTCATCCGTGACCCATCTCAAAGACCTGCCGCTGCAGACCCTGCAGTTCTACGCCACCGCCACCTACCCCTGCAGCTACCTGCCCGGGAGGCTGGCGCGTTCGCAGGTGGCCACACCCAGCCACCTGATCCACAACAGCGCCTATTCCGAACTGGTCGCCAAGGGCTTCAGGCGCAGCGGCATGTTCACCTACAGGCCCTACTGCGACGGCTGCCAGGCCTGCGTGCCGCTGCGGGTGCCCGTGCAGGGCTTCTCACCCGACCGCAGCCAGAGGCGCACCTTCAAGCAACTCGGCCACCTGGAGGTGCGGGTGCTGCGGCTGTGCTTCATGCAGGAGCACTACCAGCTCTACCTGCGCTACCAGAACGGGCGGCATGCCGGTGGCGGCATGGACCACGACAGCATC
>CAYVGD010000011.1:2719-21146 GCA_964450095.1 uncultured Polaromonas sp. | reverse complement strand
GCGGCTGCAGATCAACGCGCAGAACTGCGTGCACTGCAAGACCTGCGACATCAAGGACCCGACGCAGAACATCGTGTGGGTCACGCCGGAAGGCGGCGGCGGGCCGAACTACGTGGGCATGTAAGCCCCCGGCGCGCGGCCGGCGCACCCCCACACCCGAGCCCCGAGGCGGCACTGCCGCCCGGGGCTTTTTCACGTCTGCGCATGCCAGCATCGGCACGCAGCAAGTGCCCTCCTGAGCGGGACAGGACACCAAACGGCAGAGGCTGACGGTGCCCTTCGCTCCAAGCCTACAAGCCCAGCAGCAGGCACGCGGCAACATCGGTTGCAGGGAATCAGGCCCTGTCCGAGAGCGCGGGCAGGCAGGAGGGATCAGCAACCGGCCGGCACTGCACAGCAGTGGGGGCAGGGACAGGTCTTGCCGGCCGCTTCCCAGCCCCAATCGAAGACGGTCACCATGCGCAGAATCACCTGGGTTTTCCTCCTGCTCGGCATCAGCGCCGCGGCTGGAGCTGCGGCCACTGTTGCAGCCACGGCAGAGCCTGCGGTCCAGGGCGGTGCCCGCCCTGCCGCCGCCAGGCCCGCCCCGGAGCCGGCCCGAGCGCATGCACCAATCCCGGAGACACGCGCGGCCACCGCAACGTCCAGCGCAGGCCTGCGCACCGCGCACCACAGCGCCGCGCTCGCCCGGCCTGCCGCAGCCCAGGCAGCGATGCACCTGCCGCAGGACGCGGCGGCAACCCCGGTCAAGCACGAGGCCGGCCCGGCGCTGGCGGACCGGGGCGAGCCTGCGGCCCAGGCGCCTGTCCTGACGGAAAGCGGCTCCGGCGACAGCCCGCTGGGCAAGTCGCTGCTCGTGACGGCGCTGGTGATGCTGGCCATTGCGCTCAAGCGCGGGAGCCGCTGAGCCATGGGCCAGGCAGGCTCGCTCGGCCAGCCCGGCGTGAGCGCCGTGCGCTGGAGCGTCCTGGCCAGCGGCGGGCGTTTCGTGTTGCAGCTGGGCGCCCAGGTGCTGCTGGCGCGGCTTCTCGGGCCCCAGGTGTTCGGCCTCTTTGCCATCGGCCTGGTGCTGCTGACCTTCGCCAACTTCGTCAGCGGCTTCGGCTTCAGCTGGAGCCTGCTGCAGCGCCAGCAGCTGCACGACGAGGACATCCGCTTTGCCTGGACCTGGCAACTGCTGGCCGGCGCCCTGGCCGGGCTGCTCATGTTCCTGCTGGCGCCGTGGCTGGCACAGCTTTTCAAGGCCCCCGAGGCGCAGGGCGTGATCCGCTGGCTGTCGCTGGCCTGCCTGCTGCAGGCCGCGGCCGCCCCGGCCACCTACCTGCTGCAACGCGACCTGAACTTCCGCGCCGTGGGCCTGGTCCAGCTCGGCAGCTACGCCGCAGGGTATGTGGCGGTGGGCCTGCCCCTGGCCTGGGCGGGCGCGGGGGTGCATGCCCTGGTGGCGGCCTGGCTGGTACAGGCGGCGGTGGCGCTGGTGGCCAGCTTCGCGTTGCGGCCGCATCCGCTCAAGCCGCTGCTCTGGTATGGCTCGGCCGGCCAGGTCATGCGCACCGGACAGGCGGTGTTCTTCACCAACCTGGTGAACTGGGGCCTGAACAACCTGGACCGGCTGCTGATCGCGCGGCTGCTCAGCACCACGTCCCTGGGCCTCTACAACGTGGCCTACAACCTCGCCACCGTGCCCAACACCCTGCTGCTGGGTGCGCTTCAGCCGGCCTTCATGGCCGCCGGCGCGAAGCTCCAGGACGAGCGCTCGCGCCTGCGGGCCGCCTACCTGCAGATGCTGGCCACCCTCCTGGTGCTGGCCGTGCCCGCCTTCGCGGTGCTGGCCCTTCTCTCGCCGGACCTGGTGCGGCTGCTCTACGGCGCGGCCTGGGAAGGCGCGGGGCCGGTGCTGGCTGTGCTGTTCGCCTTCATGCCGGCCTATGTGATCTGGGGCATCTCCACCCCCGTGCTGTGGAACACCGGCCGGCCGCAGCACGAGTGGGCGCTGCAGGTGCCGCTGCTGGCCGCCGGCGCGTTGGGCCTGTGGTGGGCGGCGCGTCACGGCATCGTGGCAGCGGCGGTGGGCGCGGGACTGTTGCTGCTGGCCCGCGCGCTGGTGCTGGCCACCGCGGCGCTGCGCGCCCTGGACCTGCCCGCGGCATCGCTCGCCCCGCACGCGGCACGCGGCGTCGCGCTCACGCTCAGCACCTGCGGCCTGGTGCTGGCCGGGCAGTGGGCGGCTGCGCCGCTGCACTCGAGCACCGCAGCACTGGCCCTGGGCGCTGCCGGCCCCCTGCTGCTGGCGGCGCTGGCACTGACCCGCCCGGGCTGGGGCCAGGCCCTGGTGGGCGACGAATGCTGGCGCATGTTGCTGCGCTTTGCGCCTCGGCTGGCGGGGGCGGGCCGGTGGGCCGAGGCCAGGGTCCAGCCGCTGGAGCGGCCCACGGCCTGAAGAACCCTTCGAAAGAACAAGAACATGGGCAGCACGATTTCCTTCCTGGTCTTGCTCGCAGGCGCGGCGCTGGCGGCCGTGCTGGCCTGGGTGGGCATGGCCGGCGCTGCCCAGTGGACCGAGCGGCGCCAGCACGGCTACCTGCACTGGGTTCTCTATGCGCTGGTGCTGCTGCTGGGCCTGGCCTCGCTGCTCAGCGGCCGCGACCTCACCACCAACTTCCTGCTGCAGGAGTTCCAGGGCATGGAGCCGCCACCGGTCAAGCACCCGGTGCTGGCGGTGCTGCAGCCGGTGGTGTCGCTGCTGCTGCTGGCCATCAGCGGCGAGCGCATCCTTACGCACTGGCTGCTGCGCAAGAGCGAGCCGGTGCAGCCGCTGCTGCCCCTGGCCTTCGCGTTTTTCTGGCTGGGCACCACGGCATCGCCGGCGCTGCTGGGCGCGCATCCGCATGTCTCGCACGACTACCTCTACCCGTTGATCATCGGCCTGGCGGCCACGCTGGCCACGCCGCGCGAGTTGGACCTGGTGCTGCGCGCCACGCGCAACGGCCTGCTGCTGCTGATGCTGGGCGGCCTGCTGCTGGTGCCAGTGGCCCCCACGCTGGTGATGGACAGCCAGTACACGCAGGGCCTGATCCCGGGCCTGGCCCGTTTTGCGGGCCTGTCCACGCACCCGGTGTCCATGGGGCTGCTCACGCAGCTGGGCTTGCTGTGCCTGCTGGCGCGGCCGTTCGAGCGGCGCTGGCTCAACCGCCTGGCTTGGCTGATGGGCCTGGGGGTGCTGGTGTTCGCGCAGTCCAAGACGGCCTGGGTCACCTTCTTGCTGTGCAGCGCCATCCTGCTGCTCCTGCAGCATGGGCCGGCCCTGCGCCAGCGGCTTTCCGACCCGCGACGCCCCGACGCCAGCATCCTGCTGGTGCTGGGGCTGATGTTGGGCGTGGCCGCGCTGGTGATGCTGCTGATGTTCGGCAACCTGGGTGAGCGGCTCGAGCGCTTTTTCACCACGCCCGAGGGCGCGCAGCTGGCCAGCCTCACCGGCCGCGACCGCATCTGGGCCATCGCCTGGCAGGAGTGGGCGCGCTACCCGGTGTTTGGCTACGGCCCGCAGATCTGGGGCGAGGAATACCGCTACGCCATCGGCATGGTCAACGCCACCCATGCGCACAACCAGTTCATGGACACGCTCTCCCGCGCGGGCGGGGTCGGCACCGCGGCGCTGTGCCTTTATGCGCTCTTGCTGCTGTGGCTGTCGCTGCGGTATGCGCGCATCACCCGGGGCCTGTCGGTGGCGCTGTTCATCTGCCTGCTGCTGCGCGCGCTCAGCGAAGTGCCCCTGCTGCTGTTCGGCTACGGCCCGGAACTCATCACCCACCTGCTGCTGCTGGCGACGCTGTCGGCCGCCGCACAGGCACACGCCCGAAAACGCGTTCAGGCCGAGCCCGTGGAGCCGCCTGCACCGCCCACCGCAAACCGGGCGCATGGGCCGGGCGGCCACCGCCGGGGCCGGCCCGCCGGGCAGCCCTGGGCGTGGCGCTGAGCGCTGCGACCCTTCCAACCTGGCTGTCAGGCACCCATGAAGTTTTCCGTGGTCATTCCGCTCTACAACAAGGCGCCCTTCATCGGCTGCACCCTGGACTCGGTGCTCGCCCAGCGCTGGTCCGACCTGGAGGTCGTGGTGGTGGACGACGGCTCCAGCGACCCGGGCCCCGACATCGTGGCCGCGCGCGCCCGCACCGACCGGCGGGTCCGGCTGATCCGCCAGACCAACGCAGGCGTGTCGGTGGCGCGCAACCGCGGCATCGCCGAGGCACGTGGCCAGTGGGTGGCCTTCCTCGATGCCGACGACTGGTGGCACCCGGACCTGCTGTCCACCCTGGTGGAACTGGCCCAGGCCTGTCCCGAGGCCGAGACGCTCGCCTGCGACCTGGCCTTCGTGCCGCACGACGACCAACACTGGCCGCCCGCCTGGAGCGTGCCCCAAGGGCCCCTGCCGATCGAGGTGATCGACTGCCTGCCGCGCCGCTGGATGCAGGGCCCCACCCTGAGCAGCAGCTCGACCGCCGTGCGGCGCGACCGCCTGCTGCAGATGCAGCCCTGCTTTCCGCCAGGAGAGACCCAGGGCGAAGACCTGGACCTGTGGTTCCGCCTGGCAGAGGCGGCACCGGTGGCCATGGTGCACCGGCCGCTGGCGGCCTACCGGATCGAGCTGGCCGGCAGCCTGAGCTCGCGCCACGAGGTGCACGAACTTGCGCCCTTCCTGCACCGCCTGCGCGACCGCGCGCTGGACGGCCGCATGCGGCGCGACTGGCGCCAGGCCACGCTGGTGTTCGTGGCGCACCACCAGCTCACGCACGCGCGGCTGCACCTGGGGCGGGGCCGCCGGCTGAGGGCCTGGCAGCTGCTGTGGCAGGCCCGCCATGCCCTGCGCAGCCGCCGCTGGTGGGGCACGGCGGTGCTGGGGCTGCTGCCCGCGGCCTGGAGCCGGCAGATCCAGCGCTGGCGAGAAGGCCGCGGCCGCACGGCGCTGGCCCTGGCCGAGACGAACTGATCAGAACAAGAAGGACACGCCCATGAAAACCGCACCGGCAGCCGCCGCCTCCCTGGCCCTGTCCGCCACCCCGCCCGGTCCTGGCCGCACGGGCCTGCCGCCGGTCGCCCGGCCGCCCTCCATGGCCTGGCGGCTGCCGAACGCTCCCCAGCCCGAGCCCGCGCCGCCGCCGCCCAGGCGCCAAGGTCCCCTGGTGTCGGTGGTGATCAAGGCACTGAACGAGGAGCGCAACATCGAGGCCACGCTGCGCAGCGTGCTCGAGGCCACGCGCGGCCTGGACGCCGAGGTGGTGCTGGCCGACTCGGCCTCCACCGACCGCACCGTGCAGCTGGCCAGCGCCTTTCCGGTGCGCGTGGTGCAGTTGGCCAAGCCGCAAGAAAGATGCTGCGGCATCGGGCCGCAGCTGGGCTTTCAGCATGCGCGCGGCGAGTTCATCTACCTCATGGACGGCGACATGCGGCTGTGCCCGGACTTCCTGGAGCGTGCCCTGTCCTTCATGCAGCGCCACACCGAAGTGGCCGGCGTGGGCGGCCGCGTGGTCGAGCTCAACATGGACAGCCTCGAGTACCGCGCCCGCAACGAAAAGCCCGCCGCGCACCAGCGGCCGGGGGCGGTGGACCGGCTCGACGGTGGCGGCCTCTACCGGCGGCGCGCGATCGAGTCGGTGGGGCACTTCTCCAACCGCAACCTGCACAGCTACGAAGAGTTCGAGCTGGCCATGCGGCTGCGCCTGGCGGGCTGGGTGCTCTGGCGCCTGGCCGACGACGCGGTCACCCACCGCGGGCACGAGACGCCGCCCTACGAGCTGCTGGCGCGGCGCTGGCGCAGCGGCTACATCTGCGGCCTGGGCGAGCTGCTGCGGGCCAGCCTGGCGCATCCGCGGCAGCGCCGCCTGCTGCTCGGGCTCAGGGAGATGCGGCTGTACCTGGCGGTGCTGGCCGGCTGGCTGATGCTGCTGGTGCTGGCGCTGCTGCCCTGGAGCCCGTGGGGCAAGGCCCTGGCGCTGCCGCTGCTGGCCGCGCTGCCCTTGGCCGCGATGGCCTGGCGCAAGCGCTCCTGGGCGCGCGGCGCCTACGCGCTGGCCTCCTGGAACCTGCATGCCGCGGGCCTGCTGCGCGGACTGCTGCGCACGCCCCAGCCACCGCAGGCCCCCATCGAAAGCCGCGTGCTGCACGACGGCGGCAAGCCCCCGGCCGGCTCGGGCGGCGAGGCAGGCGGTACCGAAGCTTCCCCCTTGCAGCTGCACGAACCTCCCGGTGCGCCTGCGGGCGGCAAGGCAGCCGCGGGCGCCAGCACCGGCCCCGGTACGGCTGAGGCCCCGGGCGCTGCGCCGGGTGGCGGTGCAGCCTCACCCTTGCGCTCGCAGCTGGCATGAAGCTCACCGGCGTTCAGATGCTGCGCTTTGCCGCCGCCATGCTGGTGGTGGTGATGCACGTCACCCAGGCGATCTCGGTGCACGTCACCGGCCAGGGCGGTGAGGTGTACTGGGCGCAGGGCTCGGCAGGGGTGGACATCTTCTTCGTCATCAGCGGTCTGGTGATGGGGCTGAGCACCCCGGCCTCGGTGGCCGACGCCGCCGGCCGCGCGCGCCAGGCCGCGGTGTTCATGGCGCGCCGGCTGCTGCGCATCGTGCCGCTGTACTGGTTCTACACCTTGCTCAAGGTGGCCCTGCTGGCGGCGCTGCCGGCCATGGCCTCGCGCTTTAGCTTTGACGGTGAGCACCTGGCCGCGTCGCTGCTGTTCGTGCCCTGGACCAGCCCCTGGGGCGACATCCAGCCGGTGCTGCCCGTGGGCTGGACGCTGAACTTCGAGATGCTGTTCTACGCGCTGTTCGCCCTGGCGCTGCTGCTGGGCGCGCCGCGCCTGCTGCTGTGCCTGGGCGTGTTCGGCGCACTGGTGGGTGCGGCGCACCTGTGGGAATTGACCGCGCTCGAGTTCTACGGGCAGAGCATCGTGATGGAGTTCGTGCTGGGCCTGGCGCTGGCGCAATGGCACCGGCGGCGGCCTTCGGTGCCTCCGGAGGTCGGCTTGCTGGCCCTCAGCCTGGGCCTGGTGTGGATGTTCGGCATGCCCTGGGGTCCGGGGGACGACCGCTTCGTGAGCTGGGGCCTGGGCGCCGGGCTCATCGTGGCCGGCGCCCTGTGGCTGGAGCCCTGGGCGGCGCGGCTGCCCGGCGCGCGCGCCTGGGCCCACCTGGGCGATGCCTCGTATTCGCTGTACCTGTCGCACACCTTCGTGGTGCCGGCCGGGGTGCTGGCAAGCAGGCACCTGGGGCTGGCCGACCCCGGCGCCATGGTCCTGGCCGTGGCCGTGCTCGCCACGGCCTGCGGGAGCCTGTCTTACACCCTGCTGGAGCGCCCGGCAACGCGCTGGCTGCAGCGCCGGCTGACACCGGGCACCCGCCGTGCTGCGCCAAGCTCCGGGGTGTTGTCCCCAGCGCCTGACCGGGTGACGGAAACACCTGCCGCCGGTTCGCCGGACAGGGGCCAGGCGGTCACGGGCAGCGCGGTCGCGGGGACGGTCTTCACGGCGGCACCCGACGCGGCTGCGACCGCAGCTGCAGCCCCGCCTCCTGCCGGAGCCTCGGCCCTGGCCCCGCCCCACCCACCCACACACCATGCCCCTTGAGTCCCGCCCCACGCCACCGCGAGACATCTTCATCGCCTGCCCCTGGACGCCCAAGGGCGGCGGCATGTTCAAGGTGGCCGACTACCTGATACAGAGCCAAGGCCCGGGCGGCAGCGCCCGGCTCCAGCCGCTGGACACGCGCGGCTCGGGGCCGGCCGCGCTGTCGGTGCTGGTGCTGCTGCTGGCGCTGCTGCGCCTGGTGCGGGCGCGGCTGGCAGGTACGGTGGCCGGCGTCCACGTGAACATGGCCGAACGCCTGAGCCTGCTGCGCAAGAGCGCCATCGTGCTGTCGTGCCGGGCGCTCAGGCTGCCGGTGGTGCTGCACCTGCATGCCGCGCAGTTGCACCACTTCTACCGCAGGCTGCCGGCCCCGCTGCAGCGCCTGACGCGCTGGGTGTTCCGCCAGGCCAGCTGCTGCGTGGTGCTGGGGCAGGCCGGCCGCCGCTTCGTGGTGGGCGAGCTGGGCGTGCCCCCCGAGCGGGTGCGCGTGCTGATCAACGGCGTGCCCGAGCCCGCCGTGCCACGCCGCACGGCACCTGCCACCGGGACCGCCTCGGCCCGGCGGCAGGTGCTGTTCGTGGGCAACCTGTCCGAGCGCAAGGGCGTGTCGGACCTGCTGGCCGCTCTGGCGCTTCCGGGCTTCGATGCCGCCCGCACGCAGGTGCGCATCGCCGGTGGCGGTGACGTGAAGCACTACCGCGAGCGCGCCCGAGCACTGGGCCTCGGCGACTGGGTGCACTTCGAAGGCTGGGCCGACCAGGGGCAGGTGGCCGAACTCATGGCCGCCTCCGACGTGCTGGTGCTGCCCTCCTACGACGAGGGCCTGCCGCTGGTCATCCTGGAGGCGCTCGCGCACGGCCTGGCCGTGGTGTGCACGCCGGTGGGCGAGATTCCCGATGCGCTGGCCGACGGGGAGGAGGCGCTCTTCGTGCCGCCAGGCGACCCACGCGCCCTGGCCGCGCAGCTGCAGCGGGTCCTGGCCGACCATGCACTGCGCCTGCGGCTGGAACACCGGGGCCGCGCGCGCCACGCCGCCGATTTCTCCATGCAGCGGTTTTTCGAAGGCGTGGCCGCCATCCACCGGGAATGCTTCGGCGTCTGCGCCGCCCTGCGCCCGGCGCTTCAGCCAGGGCTGCGGGACACGCGTCAAGAAGGCGCGGGCGGCCCGCCGTCGGCCGCGCGCGCCACGCCCACCGCGGCCAACCACTCCAGCGCCGATGCGCCCCCGGGCGCGGCCTCGGCCCACCCGACGGCGTCCGCTCTCGCGGCACCCAAAGCACCGGCCGCCGTGCTTGCGCTGCAAGCGGCCAACAGCAATGCGCAGGCGCTGCCGCACGCACTGAACGACGCATTTCCACCGCCGGGGACACCGGGCAACGCAACTCCGCTGCCAGCCGCACCGGTCAACGCCCTGCCGCTGCCAACCGCACCGGGCAGCTCCCTGCCGCTGCAAGCCGCATCGGGCAGCGCCCTGCCGCTGCCGGTCGCACCGGTCAACGCCTTGCCGCTGCCGGGGGCGCCAGGCCATGCGCATCCGCTGCACGCCAGCACGGCCACCGCTCTGGGCGCGGCGCCTGCACTGCCTGCCGCACC
The DNA here is from genome assembly GCA_964450095.1 of uncultured Polaromonas sp. Classification (GTDB taxonomy): domain Bacteria; phylum Pseudomonadota; class Gammaproteobacteria; order Burkholderiales; family Burkholderiaceae_C; genus Polaromonas. The sequence goes on along the minus strand of CAYVGD010000011.1, from coordinate 11,938 downwards.
GGGTGCCCCCCGCCAGCCCGAACCGCAGGGGGCCGCCGGATGATCGAGCGCCTGGACCAACTGCCCCGGGGCGAGCAGCCCCAGGCCGACGTGTGCGTGGTGGGCGCGGGGCCTGCGGGCATTGCGCTGGCGCTGGACCTGGCCGAGCGGGGCCTGTCGGTGGTGCTGCTCGAGTCCGGCCGCGAGCGGCCCAGCCCGCAGGCGCAGGCCCTGTGCGCCGGCGAAGTGGCCGACGAGCGGCTGCACAGCCCGCCCGACAGGTACCGCGTGCGCAGCCTGGGCGGCTCGAGCACGCTCTGGGGCGGCCGCTGCATGCCCATGGACCCGCTGGACTTCGAGGCCCGGCCGCAGGTGCCGCTCTCAGGCTGGCCCCTGGGCTGGGACGAACTGGTGCCGCACTACGAGCGTGCCAACGAATTCGCCGAGGCCGGGCGCTTTTGCTACGACGCCCGCCAGGCGCTGCCGGGCGCACCGCCGCTCATCGCCGGCTTCGAGAGCGAGCGCATCTCCAGCGACGGCCTGGAGCGCTTTTCCTGCCCCACCTCGTTCGGCGTGCGCTACCGGCGCCGGCTGGAAGTCTCCAGCCGCATCCGCGTGCTGCTGGACGCCACCTGCACCCACCTGCAGCTGGCCGAGGACGGGCGCAGCCTGTGCGCCGTGCTGGCGGAAAGCCGGCGCGGGCGGCGCGTGCAGGTGCGCGCACGGGCCACCGTCGTGGCCGTGGGTGGCCTGGAGACGGCGCGGCTGCTGCTGGCCTCCAACGACGTGGCGCGCCAGGGCATCGGCAACGCACACGACGTGGTGGGCCGCTACTACATGTGCCACATCGCCGGCAACGTGGGCCTGCTGGAGGTGCACGGCGAACCGGACCGGGTGCGCCACGGCTACGAGCGCTCGCCAGAGGGCATCTACTGCCGCAGGCGCATGTCGGTGGTGGCGTCCGAGCAGCAGCGCCTGGGCCTGGCCAACCTGGTGGCCCGGCTTCACTTTCCGCGCATCAGCGACCCGGTGCACCGCAGCGGCGTGCTCTCGGGCCTGTTCCTGGCGCGGCGCTTCATCAGCTACGAATACGCCAAGCGCCTGCACGATGCGCGCCCCCAGGCGATGGACTGGCTGCGCCATGCGCGCAACGTCGTGGCCGACCCCTGGGACACCGCCGCCTTCCTGGGCCACTGGCTGCGCCATCGCACGCTGGCCGAGCGCAAGTTCCCCTCGGTGATCCTGCGCAACCGCAGCAACCGCTTCAGCCTGGAAATACACGCCGAGCAGCGGCCCCTGGCCGAAAGCCGCGTGAGCCTGACCGCGCAGCGCGACGCCTTCGGCATGCCCCGGCTCCGCGTGGACTGGCGCTACCACCCGGAGGACATCGTCTCGGTGCAGCGCTCGCTCGACCTCATGGCCCGCGAACTGGAAGCCAGCGGAACGGCACGCCTGAGCTACGCGGCGGCCACCCTGGAAGAAGACCTGCTGCGTTTTGGCGCCTATGGCGGCCACCACCTGGGCACCGCCCGCATGGGGCGCGATCCGCGCACCAGCGTGGTCGATGCGCACTGCCAGGTGCACGGCGTGCGCAACCTGTTCATCGCAGGCAGCGCCGTCTTTCCCACCTCCAGCCAGGCCAACCCCACGCTCACCCTGCTGGCGCTGGCGTTCAGGCTGGGCGCGCACCTCCAGGAGCGGCTGCAGCGCTGGCCGGCGGCGCTGCACCTGGACAGCGCCGCACCGCCCCTGCAGGCCCGCCCCCGCAACCTGCCTGTCGCATGAAACGGGACCACCCACCTCCGCTTCGCGTGCTGGTGCTGGGCGGCACTGGCCACATCGGCGCGCGCTGGCTGCAGCGGCACGCCAGCGCGGGGCTGCGCGTGCCGGCCGAGCCGCAGCCGCTGCAGGCCTTCAGCGCCAGCCGCCATGCAGGCGCGGGCCACGCCCCGGGCGGCGCAGTGCGCAGCGTGTCGCTGGACATCCGCGACAGGGACGCTCTCGCGCAGGCGCTCGAGGACATGGACGTGGTGGTCAACGCCGTGGCCGGCAGCGCCTCGGCGATCGCCGACGGCACCGGCCGGCTGTGCGAGGCCGCGCAGCGCAGCGGCGTGAGGCTGGTGCACATGAGCACGCAGTCGGTGTACGGCCACTTCGAGGGCACAGTGCACGAGTCCATGCCGCTGGACCCGCGGCTGGGCTGGTACGGCCGGGCCAAGTGCGAGGCCGAGATGCATGTGCGCGAGTTCGTCCGCCAGGGTGGCCAGGCCGTGGTGCTGAGGCCGGGCTGCGTGTGGGGCCCGGGCAGCCAACTGTGGGTGGGCCGCACCGCGGCGTGGCTGCGCGCGGGCCGGCTGGGCGAGCTGGGCGCGGGCGGCGACGGCTGGAGCAACCTGGTGCACGTGGACGATGTGTGCCTGGCGATCACCCGCGCGCTGCGCCTGCCCCTGCGGCCGGGGGAACTGCCCGCCTTCAACCTCGCCGCCCCGGACAGCCCGCGCTGGAACCGCTTCTTCATGGACCTGGCCCTGGCGCTCGGCGCCACGCCGGTGCGGCGCGTCACGGCACGCCAGCTCTGGCTGGACAGCCACGTGCTGGCGCCGCCGCTGAAGGCCGCACAGCTGCTGGCCCGGCGCCTGGGCTTGCAGGGCCTGGCTCGCGGCCTGCCCGAGCCCCTGCCGCCCGGGCTGCTGCGGCTGTGGTCGCAGCACATCCGGCTCGACAGCAGCGCCGCCACGCGCGCGCTGGACCTGGCGTGGACGCCCTACGAACGGGCGCTGAGCGATTCGGTGCAGTGGCTGCAGCAGGGGTGCACACGCGCCGAGGCTGCGGCGGCGTGAGGTCTTGAGGCAGCGGCCTCACGGCTTGGGGCTTGAGGCTGCCTGCTGCCTGCTGACTGCTCAGGGCTTGAGGCGCACCGAGCACGCACCACTCTTCAAGCTGCAAGCCTGCAGCACGCTGCCTGACGACGGGCCGACGCGGGTTCAGCGCAGCAGGCCCAGGCCGCTGCGGGACAGGCGAAGCGCGCGCCAGAGGAACACCGGGTTGCCGATCACGTAGCGGGTGAACAGGCGCCGGGGCTCCTGGCCCAGGCGCCACAGCCATTCGAGGCCCAGCACGCGCAGCCAGCGCGGCGCACGCGGTGTCTTGCCACCCAGGAAGTCCACGATGGCACCACCGCAGACGATGAGGCATGGAAAGTCCAGCGCCGCGCGCAATTCGCTGGCCACCTGCTCCTGGCGCGGCATGCCCATGGCCAGCAGCACCAGCTGGGGCCGGTGCGAGCGCAGCATCGCCAGGTAAGCCTGCGTCGGCTGGTAGCCGTCGGCCGCCAGGAGCCGGCTGTGCGGCATGAGCTGCTCGCGGATCACGGCCGCGCCCCGCTCCAGGTAGGGCGAGCGGGTGCCGATGACGGCCAGCGGCTGGCCGTCGCAGGCCTGCAGCAGCCGGGGGATGAAGTCGGTGCCATTGAGGTTGCGCCCGGGCGCCAGGCTCATCCAACGCAGCAGCAGGGCCAGGCCCGAGCCGTCGCGCAGCAGCAGGTCGGCGTCGGCCAGGTGGCGGGCGAACCGCGGCTGGCGGGCCGCCAGGTTCAGCGCGTGGGCATTCACGAAGGCGAGCACGCGCGCGCGGCCTGGACCGTCCGGCGGCAGGGTCAGCTCCTTGAGCAGCGCCTGCAGGCCGGCCGTGTCGTGCACCCGGCGCAAGCGCCCAAGGATGGTGCGCCAGCGTCGCTGCCAGCCGGTGCGCGGATGGCGTCTGGCGCGCGCCAAGGCCCGGACCGCCATGCTCAGGCCTCGTTGAGCACCGAGCCCACCACGCCCACGCCGAAATCACGCAGGCCCTGCGTGAGGTGCGCCAGCTTGGGCAGCGAGGACATGCCCTGGCGCGCCACCAGCAGCGCAGCGCCGGCGCGCACGGCAACGGTGTGCGCATCCGCACAGTGGCTGGCCGCCGGCGTGTCCATGATGATCACGTCGTGATCCTCGGCAAAGGCCTGCAGCAGGTTCAGGAACTGCGGCCGGCCCAGCAGCTCCTGCGGGTTCGGCGGCAGCGCGCCGGCCGGCAGCACCGCCAGGTCGCGCAGCGCGGGAATGGGCACCACCGCATGCAGGCCCGCGCGGCCGGCCAGCATGTCCGACAGGCCCGCCTGCCGGCCCAGGCCAAAGAGCTGGCTCTGCCGGGGGTTGCGCAGGTCGGCATCGATCAGCAGCGTGCGCTCGCCCAGCTGGGAGAAGGCGATCGCCAAGTTGGCCGCCAGGTAGCTGCGGCCCTCGCCGCGGCCCGAGCCCACGATGGCCAGGCCCTTGCGCTCGGGCGCGGTGGAGAACCAGCGCAGCATGAGCTGGCTGCGCAGCGCGCGAAGCTCCTCGACCTGCGCACTGGAAGGCTCGTAAGCGGCCACCAGCTCGCGCGAGAGGCCGCTGTCGCGCCCCAGGTAGGGGTAGTCGAACTGCACCGACAGCGCAAAGCGCAGGTCATCCTCGGTGATCAGGCCCAAGGCGCGGCCGGCCTCGCCGAAGCGCGCGCGGCTGCTTTTCTGGAACTCGAGGATGCGGTCCGCGTCCATGGAAGAGAGCCTGCCGGCCTCCACCAGGATCTGGCCGATGCCGCGGCTGGCACCCTCGTGGGGGCGGGTGGGAACGGTCAGCGGGACGGCGCGCATCATGTGGGGGCTGTTCAGGCTCATGCTCATCTCCCGTGGTCCAGGGCCAGGGGCGGCGGGCCGCCCAGCAGTTCGGGCCTGGCGCGCTGCTCGCCGCCGCTGGGGCCGTGCAGCCGCGCCAGCACAGGCACGTCCAGCACCTGCGAGATGTCCTCGGCCGAGCGCACGCGGCGGTGCATCAGCTCCAGCAGCAGCGCCACGCCGATGCCCAGCAGGGTGCCGCCAAAGGCCGCGACCAGCAGGTTCATGCGCGTGCGCGGACTCGAAGGCTCGAGCGGCGCGGCGGCGGTGTTCAGGCGCACCACGTTGGTCTGGTTGCTCAGGCTCTGCAGCCGGGTCTGCGAGGCGCTCTTGGTCACGTCGTCGTAGGCGCGCTGCGCAGCCTCCACATCGCGGCGATAGACGCTGAGCTCATCGCGCTGCTTGTTGAGCATCATCACCCGGGCCTTCTGCCCGGCCACGGCCGACTGCAGTTCGCGCTCGCGGTCGCGCCCCACGCGGTAGGTCGTCTCGATGGCGTTGTTGATGCGGGCGGTCTCGGCATTGAGCTGCGCCCGCAGCCCCGCCAGTTCCGACTGCATGCGCTGCAGTTGCGGATGGTTGGGGCCCAAGTAGGTGTTGGCCTCGCGCACCTTGGCCTCCTGGCGGCTGATGTCAGACTTCAGGCCCGCCACCACCGGGCTTTGCATCACCTCGGCCACGGTGTCGCCGCGCGAGTTGCGCTTGCTCTGGGCATCGGTGTTCTGGCCTTGAACTTGGGTGAGCTGCGAGGTGAGGTCGGCCAGGCGCGCGGTCTCGCTGTCGAGCCGCTCGTCGGTGGACACCAGCCCCGCCTTCTGCTGGAAGTCCGACAGCCGCGCCTGGGCCTCTTCCAGGCGGGCACGCTGCGTGCGGGCCTGCCCCTCGAACCACTCGGCGTACACCTTGGCCGGCTCGGTGCGCAGCGCCAGGTTGATGTCGAGGTAGGCCTGGGCAAAGGCGTTGGCCACGTTGGCCGTCATGTCGGCATCGCTGCCCTTGTAGGTGATGTTGATCACGTTGCTCTCGCGCGCCGGGTGCACGTCCAGGCGGCGCTGCAGGGCGCCGGCGATCCACTCCACCAGCGAGCCACGGCCCTGGGTGGCCTGGCGCCATTCCTTTTGCAGGTCAGCGTCCTCGTCGAGCTTGAGCATCTTGACCACGCGCTGGGCCACGCGGTCGCCGGAAATGATGTCCACCTGCGTGGCCATGTAGCTGGGCGCCACCAGGCCCTGCATGGCAGCCGCCCCGGTCAGCGGGTCGGGCGTGCGCACATCCACCAGCACGGAGGTCTGGGCGGTGTAGGTGCGCGGCAGGAGCAGGCTCACGATGAGCGCGAGCACGATGCAGCCCACGGCCACCATCAGCGCCACGCGAAAGCGCGCGTGCAGGATGAGCAGGAATTGGTGAAGTGTCATGGACGGCCCCGGGGTCAGAACAGGCTCTCGCGCACGAAGATCACGTCGTCCGGACGCACCAGGTCGCTCAGTTCGGGCTGGGTCTCCACCACCTTGCCGTTGACATCCTTGCGGTGCAGGATCAGCCGCCTCTGGCTGCCGCGCGCGGTCGGCCCGCCGCCGGCGGCCAGGGCCTGCATCACGGTCATGCCGCGCTCAACGCGGTAGGGCCCGGGCTTCTGGGCCTCGCCGTAGATGTAGAACACCGGCGCCTTGTTGATGAACAGCGTGTCGCCCGCGGCCAGCACGATGTCGTCCTGCGAGGGCGTGGCACCGAACAGCGCCGGGATGTCGATCACCTTGCGAAAGGCCTGCCCGTTGCGCGTGCCGGTGACCACCAGCAGGTCGTCCCCCGTGGGCGTGACGCCCCCGGCGGCGGCCAGCATGTCGCTCACGCGGGTGTTGAAGGTCTCCAGCGGAAAGCGGCCGGGCCGGTTGACCTGGCCGAGCACCGCCACCTGGTTGCCGCGCACCTGGCGCAGCACGATGCTCACCTGCGGCTGGCGCACGAAGCCGCCGGAGCGCAGCGCATCGGCGATCTTGCGCTCGGCCTCGGGCAGCGTGAGCCCGCCCAGTTGCAGCGATCCGATCAGGGGGTAGCTGACCACGCCGCTTTCGGAGACACGCACATCCAGCGAGAGGTCCGGGTTCTGGAACACCAGCACGCCCAGCGTGTCGCCGGGGCCGAGCCGGTAGTCGTTGCTGATGGCCGGCGCGGGCGCGGTCGGTGCGGCCGGGGGGGCGGTGGCAGCCTGCACCTGCGTGCGTGCGCGGGGCGTGGCACTCTGCGCCACCTGCCAACCGGGCAGGTCCCAGGGAACGGCCAGGCCGGCCGCGGACTCTGCGGCCAGGCTGGCCGTTGGCAGCGCGGGCTGCAGCGCGGGCTGCAGCGTTGGCTGTGCGCGCACAGGCCAGGCGCAGGCCAGCAGCAGCAGGGGCCACAGGAGGCGAACGAGCGATCGGTTCATGGCGGTGGGGCTCTTGAGGGCGTGAAGGGAAAGGACGGCGGGGTTCAGAACCACAGCACGAAGGACGCGCCGTAGAGGTTGGCGCGGTAGTCGCGGCCGGCGATGTTGGAGCTGCGCTCGTCGCGCTGGGCGGTGAGCATCAGGCGCAGCGCCCGGATCGGCTCCCACTCCAGCGCCACGGCCGCCAGGTTCAGCTGGTCCTCGCGGCCCACGTCGGGGTCGGTGGGCACCAGGGGCGCCTTGTAGTTGCGCATGCCCTGCTCCACGCGCAGGCGCAGCGCGGTCTTGGCCGTGGCCTGCCAGCGCGGCTCGATGAAGGCACGGTAACCCTCGAAGTAACCGGCGAAGTTGGTGCGAAAGGCCGCCAGGTCGCGGATCACGCCGGCCGTGATGCTGGTCTTGCCGGTGAGGTTCCAGGTGGCGTTGACCCGGCCCACCCAGCCGGAGAAGTCGCGCACCGGGTCGTTGTCGTGCTGGCGCTCCAGGTAGCCCATGCGGCCGTTGAGCCGCAGCGCGCCGGTGGGCGCCCAGTTGGCCTCGAAGTCGTGCTGGCGATCGGTGAAGTCGGTGGCCGGGAAGCTGGCGCTGGTGGCGCTGTAGTCGCCCTGGCCCTGGCGGAAGCGGTAGGCCAGGTTGTTGCCCGAACGGAACTCGTAACGGGCGCCTGCTTCGGCGCCGCGCACCGCGGTGTCGGCAAAGGCACCGCCGACGCTGTTTTCCAGGCGCTGCTCGAACACGCCCGCCAGCGCGCGCCAGGCCGCGCCCACCTCGTATTCGGCCTCCACCGCGTGGTTCAGCTCGGTGCGGCGGTTGACCTGGTTGCCGGTGAGCACGCTGAAGCGGTCGGTGAACTCGCGCCGGTCGGCCAGCACGTTGCCGCGAAAGCGAGGCGTCACCGCGAAGCGGAAGGCGCCGTCGTAGTTCAGCGCCGTGAAGTCGAGCGCGGAGTTGCTGTCGTAGTCGTAGCGGTTGAGGTTGAGGTTGAGGTCCAGGCGCTGCAGGCTCCAGGGCTTGCTCACGCGCAGGCCCACGTTGGAGACCAGCAGGCTGTCGGACTGGGCCTGGCCCCCCGGGGCCTTGAACACGTTGTCGTCATGCTCCCAGCCCAGGCCGGCGCGCCACTGCAGCGTGTCGGCGTCGCTGAAGTCGGTGCGTGGCGTGGGCTGCAGCACGGCCTGGGCCCGGGCGTCGAGCGCACCCAGCGCCAGGAAGGCGATGGCGGTGGCGGCCGCGCTCAGGCGCACGGTGCCCGCCAGCTGGCGGCGTTGCATGGGGTTCATGGGGTTCCTCCTCCTTGTTGTTGTGGGGGTGCGGCCTGTCGCCGGGGCGGTGGCTGCATCGGTTGAATGCGGGTCGGTGGCGTCCTGGGTCGTGTCGCTGGGGTCCGGGTGGTGCAAAGGCGCTGGGGTTCGGGATGCGTGCCAGCCTTCAGTAGGCACGGCTGTCCTTGAACACCAGCCGCACGGTCTTGGCGATGATGTAGAGGTCCAGCCGCAGCGACCAGTTGCGCAGGTAGTCCAGGTCGTAGTCGATGCGGGCCTGCATCTTGTCCAGCGTGTCGGTTTCGCCGCGCAGGCCGTTGACCTGCGCCCAGCCGGTGACGCCGGGCCGCACCTTGTGGCGCACCATGTAGCCCTTGATCAACCGGCGATAGAGTTCGTTGTGCGCCACCGCATGCGGCCGCGGGCCGACCACGCTCATGCGACCCTGCAGCACGTTGATGAACTGGGGCAGCTCGTCCAGCGAGGTGCGGCGCAGGAAGGCGCCCAGCCGCGTGATGCGCTGGTCGCCCCGCCGGGCCTGGGCGATGTGGTCGCCGTCCTCGGCCACACGCATGGAGCGGAACTTGTAGACCCAGATTTGCTCGCCGTCGAGCCCGTAGCGGCGCTGCCGGAAGATCACCGGGCCGGGCGAATCGAGCTTGATCAGCAGCGCCACCAGCGCCATGACCGGCGAGATCAGCAGCAGGATGAGGCTGGCCAGCACCAGGTCGCTGGCGCGCTTGAGCACGCCGGCCGCGCCGCGAAAGGGCGTGTCGCACACCGAGATCACGGTCACGCCGCACACGTTGTCGGGGCGGCCCTGGATCAGGTCGGTGATGAACATGTCGGGCACGAAGTAGATCGAGGCC
>CAYVGD010000011.1:0-2619 GCA_964450095.1 uncultured Polaromonas sp. | reverse complement strand
GCGGCCCTGGATCAGGTCGGTGATGAACATGTCGGGCACGAAGTAGATCGAGGCCGTGGTGTCCTTCAGGTCGTCCAGCACCTCCAGGATGCGCGGCCGTGCCGCCATCGGCAGCGACAGGTAGATCAGCTGCACGCGGTGCGACTTGACGTAGGCGGCCAGGTCCGAGAGGCGGCCCAGGGTGCAGGGCTGGGGTCCCACGCCGCTGCGCTCGGGGTCGCGGTCGTCAAAAAAGCCCATGACCTCGATGCCGGCATAGACCGACTCACGCAGCCGCTGCGCCAGCGCTGCGCCCTGCGGATTGATGCCCACGATGACCGCGCGCGGGGGGGTGCCCTGCAGCCGGGCCAGGTGGGGCGCCGCACCACGCAGCACCAGGTGCGCCCCCAGCTGCGCCACGGGCGCCACCCACAGCCAGTGCAGCAGCACCTGCATGGAAAAGACCTCGAGGTAGTGCGTGCTCATGCCGATCAGCATCAGCAGCGCAGCCTTCCAGGCCCAGCCCACGGCCAGGTTGAAGCAGGCGCGGCCCAGCGAGACGCGCAGCTGCGACGTGCCGGGAAAGGCCAGCGAAAAAGCCAGCACCGCCAGGATCATGTACGCCGGCCGGAGCGTTCCCTCGAGCATCAAGGCCAAGGCCCAGAGCGTCAGCACCAGGATCAGCGGATCCAGGAGCGCTTCGAGCACACCGAAGACCTGGCTGCGCCCGAGGCCGCCGGCCGCGCGCGGCTCGCGCTGCTGCATCCAGGCGGCAGCAGAGGCCATGGGGCTGGGCGTCTCAGCCATGCACGACACCGCCCGGGGCGGTCCGGGCTCGGACGAGGGGGGGCGAACGGCGCGGGGCGGGCATGGTCCGATCGATTATTCGAAGCGCCCCACCCCTGAGCTGTAGGACAAGGGAGGCTCTTGGGGACCGCCCCATACACAACTCACACCTTGCAGCATTTGGGGCTGCATTTGGGCCCGCACTAACGTGCAGGCGCCGGACCCGGGCCGGGTGCCGGAACCCTCGCTGAGCTAGAATTCGCGCCTTGTCAGGAGAGCGCTTCCACACCCCCGGGAAGCCGCCGAAGGCGCAGGCCGCACGCACCCCAAGCGCGTGCGCTGAACGCTCAGGCACCCAGGACTGACAACCGCGGCAGCGCACCAACAGCCGCGTTCCCAGCTGGAGAGAGGCCGTCCCGCGTGGCGGCCCACCGAAGGAGCAAGCCTGCATCGCCGGGTGAATCTCTCAGGTAAAGAGGACAGCCGGGGCAGCCCATGGCGCGTGCGCCATGGAGGTCCAACTGCCCGGAGAAGCCGCTTGTCCGCAGCACACCACCCTTCTGAGCTCCAGCGCACACCGCTGCATGCGCTGCACCTTGAACTCGGCGCGCGCCTGGTGCCGTTTGCCGGCCACGAACTGCCGGTGCAATACCCTGCGGGCCTCATGGCCGAGCACCACCACACCCGCCAGCAGGCAAGCCTGTTCGATGTCTCGCACATGGGCCAGTTCTTCATCACGGGCGAAGGCGCCAGCCTGGCGCTGGAGAGCGTCATGCCCGTGGACGTGCTGGGCCTGGCCGTGGGCCGCCAGCGCTACGGACTGCTCACCACCGACGAGGGCGGCATCATCGACGACCTGATGTTCCTGCGCCTGGGCGCGCCCGGGCCTGGCGACCGCATCTTCATGGTGGTCAACGGCGCCTGCAAGGCCGGCGACCTGGCGCACCTGCAGGCGCGCATCGGCGAACGCTGCCGCATCGAGCCGCAGCCCGGGCGGGCGCTGCTGGCGCTGCAGGGCCCGCAGGCGGTGCAGGCGCTTTCGCGCCTGTCTCCCGGCGTGGAACAACGGGTGTTCATGACCGGCGGCGAATGCCAGGTGAACGGCCTGCCCTGCATCCTCACCCGCAGCGGCTACACCGGCGAAGACGGCTTTGAAATCTCGGTGGCGGCGCAGGACGCCGAGGCCCTCGCCCGCGCCCTCCTGGCCCAGCCCGAGGTGCGGCCCGCGGGCCTGGGCGCGCGCAACTCGCTGCGCCTGGAGGCGGGGCTGTGCCTCTACGGACAAGACATGGACACCACCACCACCCCGGTGGAGGCGGGCCTGGCCTGGGCGATGCAGAAAGTGCGCCGCCAGGGCGAACGCGCCGGAGGCTTTCCGGGGGCCGAGCGCATCCTGGCCCAGTGGGCCGCACCCCAGGACCTGCCGCGCCAGCGCGTGGGCCTGGTGGCGCTGGAACGCGTGCCGGTGCGCGAACACACCCTGCTGCAGAGCACCCAGGGCGAGGCCGTGGGCGAAGTGACCAGCGGCCTGCTGGCACCCACCGCCGACCGGCCCATTGCCATGGGCTACCTGCCACCGGCGCTGGCCTCCGTGGGCACGCGCGTGAATGCCATCGTGCGCGGCAAGCCCGTGCCCATGGAAGTGGTGGCCCTGCCCTTCGTGGCGCCACGCTACTTCCGGGGCTGATTTCCCCTTTCCCTTCCCTTCCCTGAAAGACACCACCATGATCAAGTACACCGAAGACCACGAATGGCTGAACGTCGAGGGCGACGTCGCCACGGTCGGCATCACCGTGCATGCCCAGGACGCATTGGGCGACGTGGTGTTCGTCGACCTGCCGGAAGTCGGCGCGA
>CAYVGD010000010.1:0-21659 GCA_964450095.1 uncultured Polaromonas sp. | reverse complement strand
GGCGCTGCACCCCAAGACGGGCGAGGTGCTGGCCTTCGTGAGCAAGCCGACGTTCGACCCCAACCTGTTCGTTGAAGGCATCGACGTGGAGAGCTGGACGGCGCTCAATGAATCCATCGAAAAGCCCCTGCTCAACCGCGCCCTGCGCGGCACGTACCCACCCGGCTCGACCTACAAGCCCTTCATGGCACTGGCCGCGCTCGAGCTCGGCAAGCGCCAGGCCGGGCAGGTGATCAACGACACGGGCGTGTGGACCTACGGCGGCCACCAGTTCCGCAGCCACGGCGATGCGCTGGGCGCCGTCGACATGCACCTGAGCATCGTCAAGTCCAGCAACGTGTACTACTACGCGCTGGCCAACGACATGGGGGTGGACGCGATCCACGACTTCATGAAGCCGCTGGGTTTTGGCCAGTTCACCGGCATCGACATCCATGGCGAGGTGCGCGGCGTGCTGCCCAACCAGGACTGGAAGCGCCGCACCTACAAGCGCCCCGAGCAGCAGAAGTGGTACGGGGGCGAAACCATCTCGCTGGGCATCGGGCAGGGCTACAACACCTTCACCATGCTGCAATTGGCGCAGGCCACGGCCACGCTGGCCGCCGGGGGCATGCAGCACAAGCCGCACCTGGTGGTGGCCACGCAGGACAGCGTCACGCGGCAGGTAACGCCCGTGGCCCGGCCCGAGCCCGGGATGCTGGGCTACAAGCCCGAGCACGTGGCCGTCATCAAGCGCGCGCTGCTGGGCGTGACGCAGGAGGGCACCTCGGCACGCGTGTTCGCAGGTGCGCCCTACCTGAGCGCCGGCAAGACCGGCACCGCCCAGGCAGTGACCATTGGCCAGAAGGACAGATACAACGCCTCCAAGCTCGACGAGCACCAGCGGGACCACTCGCTCTACATGGCGTTTGCCCCGGTGGACGACCCGCAGGTGGCGCTGGCCGTGGTGGTGGAAAACGCCGGCTTCGGTGCGGCCCACGCGGCCCCGATCGCACGCCGCGTGTTCGACTACCTGCTGCTTGGACGCTACCCCAGCGAGGAAGACCTGGCCGCGGTTCAGAAGGGCCTGGCCCAGGCTCCCGTCGGCAAGTCGCGCGAGGCGGCCGCGCTGGACGTCATGGGCCGGCCCCTGGTGCCCAACGTCACCGCCGAAGGCTTTGCGGCGGTACGGCCCCCGGTGACCGCGGTGCCCGCCGGTGCGGCTATGGTGGGCACTCCAGGCCCCGCCCCGCAGCCTGGCGCCATCGCGGCACCGGGCCGTGCGGCATCGGGTGCTGCAACGTCCAGCCCTGCAGCCTTGGGCTCTGTAACTTCGGGCCCCGCAATTTCGGGCTCTGCAGTCCAGGGTCGATCAACCTCGGCCGGCCCGGCCAGCCTGGCCAGTCCCGCCAGTCCCACTCCCAGTCCCACTCCCAGTCCCAGTCCCAGTCCCGCACCGGCCTCGGCTACAGCCGCGATGCCGGTGCAGTGGGTTCCGAGGCGTTAGGCACCAGGTACCGCGGCGGCTGCGGGCTTTGAAGCGCCGCGCTGTCACGCTTCGGGCAAGTGCTGCATGGCGGTGAGCGGGGGCCACTGAGCCTTGCGCAGGGCGCCATGCACGCAGCGCTGAACAGGGCGCATCAGGAGTGGCGGTGGTTTGTGAGCGGCAGGCTGTGGCTGTGGTCGCAGTTGCGGTTGCGGTCGAGGTCGCTGCGTGTCGTATGGGCGTGTCGTATCGGCGGGTCGTGACATGGCAGGGCGATGCGATGCAATGCAACGCGCAGTGCGTCGCGACGCCACGTGACGCGATGCGATGCGATGCGATGCGACGCGATGCGATGCGACGTTACCCTGGACCTTCAGCTCCGCACGGTGTCACGTGCTTCAGCGCAGGAAGGCGTCGTGCCCCGTCTTGAGGATGAGCGCGCCCACCACCAGCACGAAGATGGCGCGCACGAAGCCCGCGCCGTGCTTGAGCGCCAAGCGCGTGCCCAGCAGGCTGCCAGCCACGTTGGCCACGGCCAGCACCAGCGCGTAGTGCCACCAGATGTGGCCCTTGAAGGCAAACAGCGTGAGTGCCGCGAAGTTGCTGCAGGTGTTGAGCAGCTTGGCCGAGGCCGATGCATGCAGGAAGTCGTAGCCCAGCAGGCGCACGAACAGGAACACCAGCAGGCTTCCCGTGCCTGGGCCGAAGAACCCGTCGTAAAAGCCCATGAGGCCGCCGATGCAGGCGGCCACCACCGTCTGGGGGGTGCCTTGCAGCCGCGGCGCGTGGTGCCGGCCCAGCTCTTTTTTGGCCAGGGTGTAGAGCAGCACGCCCAGCAGCACCAGCGGCAGCAGCTTGCGAAGGAACTCGGGCGAGACCACGGTCACCAGCCAGGCGCCGGCAAAGGAGCCCGCCAGGGCGAGGGCTGCGGCCGGCAGCAGCATGCGCCAGTCGAGCTGCACGCGGCGCGCGTACTGCACCGTGGCCACGGCCGTGCCCCAGAGCGATGCGCTCTTGTTCACGCCAAAGAGCGTGGCCGGGTGGGTCTGGGGGAAGACGGCAAAGAGGGCGGGCACCAGCACCAGGCCACCGCCGCCGACGATGGAATCGACGAAGCCTGCCAGCAGCGATGCGCAGGCCACAAGGATGAGCTCCATGGCGGGCATTGTGCCAGCGCCCTTGGTGCGGGTCCGTGCTGCGTTCAGAGAGCGGAAAGCAAAAGTGAAAAGCAAAAAGCGCCGGGGTGACCGGCGCTTTTTCAGTTCAGCCTGTTGGGCTGGCCCTGTGTTTGTCTCGCTGAATGTTCTGGTTCTTTGAAAGCTGGTCTGTGGACAGACTCGGTTTTCGTCTCCTCGGCTCCTCGCAGTCCGGCACCTGGGGCCCGGTCTTTGATGCGATCACTGTAGCGCGACCGCAGAGGCCTGCGGCCTAGGGCTTACCCCAGACCCGGGGGCCTGGGGGCGGGGGCGTCAACGGTTGCCGCGCATCCAGCCGGCGGCCTTCTCGGCCATCATCAGCGTGGGTGAGTTGGTGTTGCCGCTGGTGATGAAAGGCATGGCGCCGGCATCCACCACGCGCAGCCCGGCCACGCCGCGCACGCACAGCCGGGGGTCGAGCACGGCCATCTCGTCGTCGTCCCGGCCCATGCGCGTGGTGCCCACCGGATGGAAGATGGTGGTGGCGATGTCGCCAGCCAGCCGCGCGAGGTCCTCATCGCTCTGGTACTGCACGCCCGGGCGGAATTCCTCGGGCTGCCAGCGCGCCAGCGCGCTCTGGCTGACGATGCTGCGCGTCACGCGCAACGACTGCGCCGCCACCTGGCGATCCTCGGGGGTGCTCAGGTAGTTCGGCGAGATCAGCGGCGCATCCTCGAAGCGGTTGCTGCGGATCTCCACCTTGCCGCGGCTGGTCGGGTTGAGGTTGCACACGCTCGCGGTGAAGGCGTCGAAGTTGTGCAGCGGTTCGCCAAAGGCGTCGAGCGACAGCGGCTGCACGTGGTACTGGATGTTGGGATGCGGCTGCTCCGGCCCCGAGCGCGTGAAGGCGCCCAGCTGCGAAGGCGCCATGCTCATCGGGCCGCTGCGGTTGAGCGCGTACTGCAGCCCGATCTTGAGCCGGCCCAGCGGCGAGGACGCCAGCGTGTTGAGCGTGGCCTGGCCGCCGCGCGGCGGCTTGATCTTGTAGACCGAGCGGATCTGCAGGTGGTCCTGCAGGTTGGCCCCCACGCCGGGCATGTGCTTGTGGACCGGGATCCCGTGGCGCTGCAGCAGCTCGGCCGGGCCCAGGCCCGACAGCTGCAGGATCTGCGGCGAGCCGATGCTGCCAGCGCACAGGGCCAGCTCGCCGCCCTCGGACAGGCGCGCCTGCACGAGTTCGCTGCCGGTCCACACCTCCACGCCGGTGCAGCGCAGGCCGCCGTCGGCGCGCGGCTCCAGCAGCAGCCGCGTGACCTGGGCGCTGGTCCACATCTCGAAGTTCGTGCGGCCGTAGCAGGTGGGCCGCAGGAAGGCTTTGGCTGTGTTCCAGCGCCAGCCGCTTTTCTGGTTCACCTCGAAATAGGCCACGCCTTCGTTGCTGCCGCCGTTGAAGTCGTCGGTGGCCGGGATGCCGGCCTGCTGCGCGGCCTGGGCGAAGTCGTCGAGGATGTCCCAGCGCAGGCGCTGCTTCTCCACCCGCCACTCGCCGCCCATGAGCCCGTTGTTGCCTTGCTTCTGCGATGCATCGGGGCTCTTGTGGCCGTGCAGCCGTGCAAAGGCCTCATCGACGGGCGGCGCGCCCTCGTCGAGCTTGTAGTGGTCTTCATGGCGCATGAAGTCCGGCAGCACGTTGTCCCAGCGCCAGGCGTCCTCGCCTGTGACGTCGGCCCAGCGCTCGTAGTCGCGTGCCTGGCCGCGCATGTAAATCATGCCGTTGATGCTGGAACAGCCGCCCAGCGTCTTGCCGCGCGGGTAGCGCAGCGTCCGCCCGTTCAGGCCATCGGCCGGTTCGGTCTTGTAGAGCCAGTCGGTGCGCGGGTTGCCGATGCAGTAGAGGTAGCCCACCGGGATGTGGATCCAGTGGTAGTCGTCCTTGCGCCCGGCTTCGATGAGCAGCACCCGCTTGTTGCGGTCGGCGCTGAGCCGGTTGGCCAGCAGGCAGCCGGCCGTGCCGGCGCCGACGATGATGTGATCGAAAAAAGTGTCGCTCATGAATGCAGCCCTGCGTGAAGGCCTGGACGCCGGCAGGGCGCCGGCGGGGCGATTGTGGCAAAGGTCAGGCAGCCTCGAGCCCGGCATTTGCCCGGGTGCGGTCGCCTCAGTGTCCCAGGCCCGGGAAGAGCTTGTGCAGGCCGTCGGACATCACCTCCACGGCCAGGGCCGCCAGGATCAGGCCCATGAGCCGCGTCATCACGTTGATGCCCGTCTCTTGTCCAGCGCGCGCGCGATGGGGCCGGCCAGCGAAAACGCGCTGAAGGCTGAGATCACGATCGTGCAACGCCGTTGCGCGTGCGTGAAATGCTGCGTGTAGCGAATGAAAAAAGCCACGCATGCCAGTGGGTTGACGATGGCCAGCAGGGTCACCAGGGGCTTGAAATCCATCATGCGGTCGGGCCTTCAGGGGCGATGCAGGGTCCTGCACGCGGTGCCGGGCTTTTTGCAACAATGCGCCGCAGTATCCCCCAGGCAGAGCTTCATGGCGCCCACTCCCACCGTCGAGTATTACCTCACCCTCCAGAGCCCCTGGACCTACTTCGGGCACGACCGCTTCGTGGCCCTTGCGCGGCGCTTGGGTGCGCGGGTGCGCATCCGCCCCACCGACTTCGGCCCCGTGTTCGCCGCCTCCGGCGGGCTGCCGCTGGCCAAGCGCCCGCCCCAGCGCCTGGCCTACCGGATGCAGGAACTGCAGCGCTTTCGCGACCACCTGGGCATGCCGCTCCATCCGCAGCCGCGCTTCTTCCCCGTGGCCGGGGACGACGCGGCCCGGCTGGTGATTGCCGCTGAGCAGGCCGCGGGCACCGACGCAGCGCTGGCCCTGGCCGGCGCCGTGCTGCGCGCCGTGTGGGTCCAGGAGCGCGACATAGCCGATGCCGCCACCCTGGCGCAACTGCTCCAGGAGCAAGGACAGCCCGCGCAGTGGCTGGCCGACTCGCACAGCCCCGCGGTGCAGGCCGCCTACGAAGCCAACACCCGTGACGCGATGGCGGCCGGCGTGTTCGGCGCACCCAGTTACGTGGTCGGCGGTGAGATCTTCTGGGGCCAGGACCGGCTGGATTTCGTCGAGCGGCGGCTGATGGCAAAGGCCGCCTGATCTTTTGCAACGCACCCCAAGGAGTTCATTCATGGCCCAGTTCGTCGACCTCACCGCCTCCGATGGCTTCGTCTTTCCCGCCTACGTCGCCCAGCCCGAGGGCACGCCGCGCGGCGCGGTGGTCGTGCTGCAGGAGATCTTCGGTGTCAATTCGCACATCCGCTCGGTGGCCGACGGCTACGCCCGGGAAGGCTACCTGGCCGTGGCGCCCTCCACCTTCCACCGCATCAAGCCCGGTGTGGAGCTGGGCTACACCCAGGACGACATGGGCGCAGGCTTTGCCCTGAAGACCGCCGTGGAGGAGTTGCCCGCCCCTGGCGTGCTGCTGGACATCGAGGCCGCCGTGCGCCACGCCGGCAGCGCCGGCAAGGTGGGCGTGGTGGGCTACTGCTGGGGGGGGCTCCTCACCTGGCGTGCGGCCTGCGAACTCGGCGGCATCGCCGCGGCGGTGCCTTATTACGGCGGCGGCGTCACCACACCGGCCGAGGCGGCGCGCCAGCCGCGCTGCCCGGTGATGGCGCACTTCGGCGAACGCGACCACTGGATCCCGCTGGACACCGTGGAGACCTTCAAAAAGGCCCAGCCGGGCGTGCAGGTGCATGTGTACGCGGCGGACCACGGCTTCAACTGCGACCAGCGCGGCTCCTTCGATGCGGCCGCGG
Organism: uncultured Polaromonas sp.; assembly: GCA_964450095.1. Lineage (GTDB taxonomy): Bacteria > Pseudomonadota > Gammaproteobacteria > Burkholderiales > Burkholderiaceae_C > Polaromonas. The sequence continues at coordinate 15,245 of CAYVGD010000010.1, read as the reverse complement.
CCCAGACCGCGCGCGAACGCACGCTCGCCTTCTTCGCGCAGCACCTGTCCTGAGCCGGGGCGCTGCTGCGCCGGCCCGCGCTCAGCGCCTGGCCAGGTAGCGCTTGCGCCAGAAAAAGCCGAGCACACCCAGCAGCAGCGTGATCATCAGGCCCACCACCCACCAAAAGCCCGAGCTGGTGTGGATCATGGGCATGAACTCGAAATTCATGCCGAAGAAGCCGGTGACCAGGTTCAGCGGCAGGAACACCGCGGTGAGCGCCGTGAGCGTGCGCATGATCTCGCTGGTGCGGTGGCTCTGCGCTGAAAAGTGCAGCTGCACCGCCGCCTCGGTGCTGGACTCCAGGCGCCGGACGTGGTGCACCACGCGCTCGATGTGCTCGAGCAGGTCGCGCGAGCGCACCCGCAGCAGCTCCTGCTCGCGCTGCTGCGCGGCCCCCTGGGGTTCGGGCCAGGTCTGCAGCGCGTCCACCCAGTCCTGCATGGCCGCGCGCTGGTCTTCGCAGACCTCGTCGAGCCGGTGCAATGTGATGCGGGCATCGAGCACCGCGCTCCAGTTGGAAAAGCGCGAGTTCGGCGTGAGCAGCTCGGCCTGCCAGTGGTCGAGCTGGCGGTTGAGTTCGCGGCGCAGGTCCAGGTAGCGGTCCACCATGAGGTTGATCAGCCGCAGCATCAGGTCGGCCGGGCTGCTGGGCAGTTGCGCGCCGCTGCGGCGCGGGCCCTGCGCGCCCGCCTCCAGCAGCCGCGCGGCGTAGGCCTCGCGCACCGAGCATTCGTTCGGATGCACGGTCAGGAGCACACCGTCGAACACCGCAAAGCCCACGGGGCTGGTGTCGATGCGCCGCAGGATGGCCGGCCCGCGCAGCTTGCGCGGCAGCTCTTCGGCCGGCAGCTCCTCGGGCCTCGTGCGGCTGGCCAGGCGCCTGAACACCAGCAGGTCGTAGCCCGAGGTCTCGTCGAAGTGAGAAGGCAGCTGCGCATTGAGCAGGTCCTGCACATGCAGGTCCACCAGGGTGCGGCCGCACAGGCGCTCCAGCGTGGCCTGCAGTTCGGGCAGCTCGGCCTCGAAGCCGCTGCGGCTGATGGCCAGCCACACGAAGCCCTGCGCTGGCGCCGAGGCTTGAGCGGGCCAGTCGTGGCTGTGCACCACCTGGCCGGGCCCGATGTGGAAGACGCGCAGTGGCTGGGGCGCCTGCATGGGGCGACGCCTGGAGGGCTCAGCCGCGCAGCTTGCGCGCCACGTCCAGCGCGAAATAGGTGAGGATGCCGTCGGCGCCTGCGCGCTTGAAGGCCAAGAGGCTCTCCATCATCACGGCGTCGTGGTCGAGCCAGCCGTTCTGCGCGGCCGCCTTGAGCATGGCGTACTCCCCGGAGACCTGGTAGGCGAAGGTCGGCACCTTGAATTCGTCCTTCACGCGGCGCACCACGTCCAGGTAAGGCATGCCGGGCTTGACCATCACCATGTCCGCGCCTTCGGCGATGTCGAGCGCCACTTCCTTGAGCGCCTCGTCGGTGTTGCCCGGGTCCATCTGGTAGACCTTCTTGTCGGCCTTGCCCAGGTTGCCGGCCGAGCCCACCGCGTCGCGGAAGGGGCCATAGAAGGCGCTGGCGTACTTGGCGCTGTAGGCCATGATGCGCGTGTGCACCTGGCCGGCGCCCTCGAGCGCCTGGCGGCTGGCGCCGATGCGCCCGTCCATCATGTCGCTGGGAGCCACGATGTCCACACCCGCCTGCGCCTGGGTCAGCGCCTGCTGCACCAGCACGGCCACGGTCTCGTCGTTGAGGATGTAGTTGTGCGCATCGAGCAGGCCGTCCTGGCCGTGGCTGGTGTAGGGGTCCAGCGCCACGTCGGTCATGATGCCCAGTTCGGGAAAGCGCTTTTTCAGCTCGCGCACCACGCGCGGCACCAGGCCGTCGGGGTTGGCGGCTTCTCGGCCGTCGGGGGTCTTCAGCCCCGCGTCGATCACCGGGAACAGCGCCATCACCGGGATGCCCAGCCGTTGGCATTCCTCGGCCACCGGCAGCAGCAGGTCCAGCGACAGCCGCTCCACGCCCGGCATCGAGCCCACGGCCTGGCGCTGGTTCTGGCCATCGGTCACGAACACCGGGTAGATCAGGTCGTGCGCCGTGACCGCATGCTCGCGCACCAGGTTGCGGGTGAAGCTGTCGCGGCGCAGGCGGCGCGGCCGTCCGGCCGGGTAGGGGGCGTAGGAGGTCATGCGGACCATTGTGCCAAACGCTGTGCCGTGCGCTGACCCACAGCGCGGGCCCCCGCGGCCCGCGTGCGCTGCGGGCGGCAGGCCGGCATCAGGCTGTGCGGGGAGGGCCTGGCCGGACCCCGCCCGGTGATTGGCTCAACCGTAGGGGATAACACCGAGCTCATCGATGCTTGCCATTCCTAGAATCCTAAGTGTGCATACGCCTCGGCGTGTGCATCCCGCTTTACCTCCCTGAGCGGGTGCCGGATGGTCCCTTGGCCTGACGGCTTCCCACCCGACCGGACATGCGCCCGCGTCGGGTATTTTTTTGTCGGCTCTTGAGGAGCGCAGCCCTTCAGGCCACGCGGCAGATCTTGAGCATGTTGGTGCCGCCGGGTGCACCCATGGGCTCGCCGCAGGTGATGGCGTAGATGTCGCCGCTTTGCACGATCCCACGGCGCATCAGGTGGCCTTCGGCCTGCTGCAGCGCCGTGTCGCGGTCTGCGGAGGTGTCCATCAGCAGCGGTCGCACGTTGCGGTACAGCGCCATGCGGCGCTGCGTGGCCAGCTTGGGCGTGAGCGCGTAGATCGGGATCGGGATGTCGTGGCGGCTCATCCAGAGCGCCGTGGACCCGCTGTCGGTCAGGGCCACGAGGGCCTTGGCGCCCAGGTGCTGCGCGGTGAAGAGCGCGCCCATGGCGATCGACTGGTCGATGCGCGTGAAGGCCTTGCCCGTGAAGTCGCTCTCGATCTCGCGGCGCTCGGCCTTTTCGGCTTCGACGCAGATCTTGGCCATCTCCTCCACCGTCTCCAGGGGGTACTTGCCTGCGGCGGTCTCGGCGCTGAGCATCACGGCGTCGGTGCCGTCGAGCACGGCGTTGGCCACGTCGCTCACCTCGGCGCGGGTGGGCACGGGATTGACGATCATGCTCTCCATCATCTGCGTGGCGGTGATCACCAGCTTGTCGTGCGCGCGGGCCATCTTGATCATGCGCTTTTGCAGTGCCGGCACCGCGGCATTGCCCACCTCGACCGCCAGATCGCCGCGGGCGACCATGATGCCGTCGCTCACGCGCAGGATTTCGTCGAGCTTGGGAATGGCCTCGGCCCGCTCGATCTTGGCGATCAGCCCCGGCTTGTGCTTGAACGCGGCCGCAGCGACGTTGCACAGCTGGCGGGCCATCTCCATGTCGGTGGCGTTTTTCGGGAAGCTCACGGCCACGTAGTCGGCCTGGAAGCTCATGGCGGTCTTGATGTCCTCCATGTCCTTGCCCGTGAGCGCCGGGGCCGTGAGGCCGCCGCCCTGCTTGTTGATGCCCTTGTTGTTCGAGAGTTCGCCGCCGAGCTTGACGGTGGTGTGCACCTCCTCGCCGCGCACCGCATCGACGGTGAGCACGATCAGGCCGTCGTTGAGCAGCAGCACGTCGCCCGCCTTCACGTCGCGCGGCAACTCCTTGTAGTCCAGGCCCACGCCCTTGATGTCACCGGGCTCGGCGCGCGAGGCATCGAGGACGAACTTACCGCCCGGCTCGAGCATGACTTTGCCTTCGGCGAACTTGCCCACCCGGATCTTGGGGCCCTGCAGGTCGGCCATGATGGCCACCTCGCGGCCGGCGCGCTGCGCCGCCTCGCGCACCAGGCGGGCGCGTTCGATGTGGTCCTCGGCCTTGCCGTGGCTGAAGTTCAGCCGCACCACGTTCACGCCGGCGCGGATCATCTGCTCGAGCAGCACCGGGTCGCTGCTGGCAGGACCCAAGGTGGCGACGATCTTGGTGGCGCGGGTGGGCATGTGTGTGTCTCCTGGACGGTGATGAAAACTGATCGATTCATTCTGGCACAGGGCCTTGGCACGGCGTTACCGATCGGTTACGCGCCGCAGAGCGCGGCCTTGACGCGCGTCAAGGCCGCGTCCGCTGCGCTTGCCTAGACTGCAGCCAGTCCGCACAGGCGCGGGGCGCGCACAAGGGGCATGCAGGGTGCGCCTGCACGCAGTGCCTCCATGGGGTGCATGCACCGTGTCTCTGCATGGGATGCGGGCGTGGCGCATGGGCATGGCGCACGTGCATGGCACACGTTCAGACAGCACGGGATGCTCAACAGGCGCGCAGCGTCTGCACGGTGTTCCTGCGCCAAGGCGTCTCCACGGGCGCGCGCTCTGCCGGTACCGGTGCCTGTGCGCCCAGTCGATCCATCACTCTTGTCCATGGCCTTACCCTCCTCGCACACCCCCGATGTCGCCCCCCAACTGGAGCCCGTCCTGCCGGATGCGCCCATGCCGCACCGCAAGGACATGCGCCAGTGGCTCGCGCCGCTGGTCGGCCGCCACACCCTGCTGGCATGTGTCCTGCTGGCCTGGGACGGGCTGCTGTTCCTGGCCTGCATGGCGGGGATCGTGCTGCTGTCGCCGGCCTGGGCCAAGCTGCTCAGTGGCGTGGCGGCGGGTTTCGTGATCGGGCGGCTGTTCATCATCGGACACGATGCCTGCCACCAAAGCCTCACACCGCATCGCCGCCTGAACAAGCTGCTGGGGCGCCTGGCCTTTTTGCCTTCGCTCACGCCCTTCAGCCTGTGGGACGCGGGGCACAACGTGGTTCACCACGGCTACACCAACCTCAAGGGCGTGGACTTCGTCTGGGCGCCACTCACGGCCGAGGAGTTCGCGGCCCTGCCTCCTGCCGGGCGTCTGCTGCAGCGGCTCTACCGCAGCGGCTGGTGCCCGGGGCTCTACTACCTGGTGGAGATCTGGTGGAAGCGCGAGTTCTTCCCCCGGCGCGAGCACATGCCCACGCGGCGCGCCATCTTCACGCAGGACTGCCTGCTGGTCTCGGCCTTCGCAGCAGCGTGGGTCGCCGCCGTGGCGGGCGCGGCGCTGGCCACCGGCCAGTCGGTGGCTTGGCTGCTGGCCTGTGGCGTGCTGCTGCCCTTCCTGTTCTGGAACACCATGATCGGCTTCGTGGTGTACGTGCACCACACGCACGTGAAGGTGTCCTGGCACGACAGCAAGGCAGGCTGGAGCGCCGCCGCCCCGTTCGTCTCGACCACGGTGCACCTGACCTTCCCCTGGCGCATCGGCGCGCTGATGCACCACATCATGGAGCACACGGCCCACCACCTGGACATGGGCATTCCGCTGTACCGCCTGCAGCAGGCCCAGGCGCGCCTGGAGGAGCTGCTGCCCGGGCGCATCATCGTGCAGCGTTTTTCGTGGCGCTGGTACTTCCGGACCGCGCGGGCCTGCAAGCTCTACGACTTCGGCCGTGGCTGCTGGACCGACTTTGCCGGCCGGCCCACGGCCGGGCCCGCGCAGGCTTGAAGCGGACGCCGGCGCAAGGCCGGCGTTTCATGGTGGCGCCGCCCCTCGGGGCGTGCGGTTCAGGCTGCGCGCCGGGCGAGGATGTCGAAGGCCGGCAGCGTCTTGCCCTCGAGCACTTCCAGGAAGGCGCCGCCGCCGGTGGAGATGTAGCCCACGTCTTTTTCGATGCCGTACTTGGCAATGGCCGCCAGCGTGTCGCCGCCGCCCGCGATCGAGAATGCCGGGCTTTCGGCGATGGCGCGTGCGATGCCTTCGGTGCCTTGGGCGAACGCGTCGAACTCGAACACGCCCACCGGGCCGTTCCAGACGATGGTGCCTGCGGCCTTGAGTTGCGCCGCGAGCCTGGCCGTGGTGTCGGGGCCGATGTCCAGGATCAGGTCGTCGTCGGCCACTTCGGAGGCTTTCTTCACGGTGGCGGGCGCATTCGCGGCGAAGGTCTTGGCCACCACCACGTCGGTGGGAATCGGCACCTCGGCGCCGCGCGCCTTCATGGCCTCGATCACGGCCTTGGCCTCGTCCAGCAGGTCGGCCTCGGCCAGGCTCTTGCCAATCGGCAGACCCGCGGCCAGCATGAAGGTGTTGGCGATGCCTCCGCCCACGATGAGCTGGTCCACGTTGGCGGCCAGGCTCTTGAGGATGGTCAGCTTGGTCGAGACCTTGGAGCCGGCCACGATCGCCACCAGCGGCCGCTTGGGCGAGGACAGGGCCTGGGAGATGGCGTCCATCTCGGCGGCCAGCAGCGGGCCGGCGCAGGCGACCTTCGCGTACTGGGCGATGCCATAGGTGGAGGCCTCGGCGCGGTGCGCGGTGCCGAAGGCGTCGTGCACGAAGATGTCGCACAGGCCAGCCATCTTGCGGGCCAGGTCTTCGCTGTTCTTTTTCTCGCCCTTGTTCAGGCGGCAGTTCTCCAGCAGCACCACTTGGCCCGGCTGCACGTTCACGCCTTCCAGCCAGCCCGAGACCAGGGGAACCTCGCGGCCGAGCAGTTCACCCAGGCGCTGCGCCACGGGGGCGAGCGAATCTTCGGGCTTGAACTCGCCTTCGGTGGGGCGGCCCAGGTGGGAGGTGACCATCACGGCGGCGCCGGCGTCCAGCGCCATGCGGATGCAGGCCAGCGATGCGCGGATGCGGGTGTCTTCGGTGATGCGGCCGGCATCGTCCTGGGGCACGTTCAGGTCGGCACGGATGAAGACGCGTTGGCCAGTGGCCTGGCCTTTTTCACACAGGTCTGAAAAGCGGATGAATTGCATGGCGGAAAAAAGCCGCCTGGGTGGGGCGGTGGAATTGAAGGGGGCCCTGGCCCAGCAGCGGTGCGCGGGCTGTGACAAAAGCAAGGTTGGATTTTAGGTGGCCGGGTTTCGCCGGCCTGACCGCGGCCGCCGGCCCTGGCCCGCCGGGGTGCGCAGCCGCGCGTGGGAGGTCTCGGGTGGGACACCGAAGGCTCGCAAGCCCAGGCCTGGCCGCTGAGGGCCTACCAGCCCAGGCCCAGCCTGAGTGGCAGGTACACCGCCATGCCGGCCACGATGGTCAGCAGCGTGTTGCGCTTCCACCAGAAAACGGCGGTGCCCGCGATGGCACCGAAGATGCGCGCGTCCTGCCAGGTGCCGACCAGTTCGCCCTGGGTCATCAGCACCTCGGGGAACACCACCGCGGCCATGGCAGCGATCGGCGCGTACTGCAGCCCGCGCTCGGCCCAGGCCGGCAGCTTCCAGTCGCGCTGGCCGATGAAGAAGAAGCTGCGCGTGATCAGCGTGATCGCAGCCAGGCCGACGATGACCGCCAGCGTCCAGAGGTCGGTGGTGTTCACGGGCGCACCTCGCGGGTCCGCAGGCGTTCTTCCAGCATCGTGCAGGCCATCACGGCCGCGCCGATGGCCAGCACGATGTTGAGCTTGAGCGGCAGCGCATACGCGGCCACGCCCACGGCGCCGGCCACGGCCATGGACACCACGCGCAGCCGGGTCGAGGCCAGCGCGCACATGATGCCCACCAGGCACAGGATGCCGGCGAACCCGAGGCCCCAGCGGGGCGGGATGAAGTTGGCCAGCACCACGCCCGCAAGGCTGGGCACCATCCAGCACACCCAGTTGATGCCGCAACTGCCGGCGAGATAGGCTTCGCGCGTGAGCCGCCCCGGTGCATCGCGCGCCGGGCTCGGGTGGCGCTGGGTGAGCAGCACGTAGCTCATGTCGGTGGTGAAGTAACCCAGCACCAGCCGCCGCCAGCGCGGCAGGTGCATCAGGTAGTTGCGCAGGTGCAGGCTGAACACCACGAAGCGCAGGTTCACGCAAAAGCCCGTGGCCAGGATCACCCAGGCCGGTGCGCCCGCCACCAGCAGCGGCAGCGAGGCCAGCTGGGAACTGCCGGCATAGACCAGCAGCGCCATGGCCAGCGCCTCGGGCACCGACAGGCCCGCCTTGACCATGGCCACGCCGGTCATCAGGCCCCAGGCGGCCAGGCCCGGCAGCTGGGGCAGCATCTCACGGGCACCCACGCGGTATTCAGGGTGCCGGCGCAGTTCACGGTCCCAGAACATCAGGCCGGCTCCGGCCGCGAAAAGCGCTGGCCTGCGGCCACGGCAAAGCCCCGCAGGAACTGCGCCGCGGCCAGGCGCTTGCCGCCCGGGCGCTGCAGCTCCACGAGGCGCAGCGCATCCTGGCCGCAGGCCACGGTGATGCCCGCATCGCTGGTCGCCAGCACCGTGCCGGGTGCCCCCTCGCCCGGCACCGCTTCGGCCTTCCAGAGCTTGATCAACTCGCCCTGCAGGCTGCTGGCTGCGCCCGGGAAGGGGTCGAAGGCACGCACGCGGCGGGCGATCTGCTCGGCCGGCAGCTGCCAGTCGACCTGCGCTTCGGATTTTTCGATCTTGTGCGCGTAGCTCACGCCCTCGGCCGGCTGCGCCACCGGCAAGAGCCGGCCCTGCGCGGCCTGATGCAGCGCCTCCACGATGAGGCGCCCGCCCAGCTCGGCAAGCCGGTCGTGCAGCGTGGCGGTGGTGTCCTGTGCGGTGATGGCCAGGCTCTGCGCCAGCAGCATGTCGCCGGTGTCCAGTCCCGCGTCCATCTGCATGATGGTCACGCCGGTTTGCGCGTCGCCCGCCTCGATGGCCCGGTGGATGGGCGCCGCGCCCCGCCAGCGCGGCAGCAGCGAGGCATGGATGTTCAGGCAGCCCAGGCGGGGCAGGGTCAGGGTCCAGGGCGGCAGGATCAGGCCGTAGGCGGCCACCACCATCACGTCGGGGCGGGCATCGGCCAGCGCCTGGCGCGCGGCGGCGGCGTCTTCGGGGTATTTGCCGTCCAGTCGGAGGCTGCGCGGTTGCGCCACGGCCATGCCGTGTTCCAGCGCGAACTGCTTGACCGGTGAGGCCTGCAGCTTCAGGCCGCGGCCTGCGGGGCGGTCGGGCTGGGTGAGCACCAGCGGTACCTCCAGGCCCGCTGCGTGCAGGCGGGCCAGGGCGACCTGGGCGAATTCAGGGGTGCCGGCGAAGACGACGCGCATGGGCCGGTCAGCGCGCTGCGGCCCGGGGTGCGTGGCGCTCGTCCTCGCGCTGCTGCTTGGACAGCTTGGTCTTGATGCGGTTGCGCTTGAGGGGCGACAGGTATTCCACGAACACCTTGCCCATCAGGTGGTCCATCTCGTGCTGTATGCACACGGCCAGCATGCCCTCGGCCTTGTGCGTCTTCATTTGGCCGTCCAGGTCCAGGGCTTGCACCTCCACCGAAGTGGACCGCTCCACGCCGTCGTAGATGCCCGGCACCGACAGGCAACCTTCCTCGCCCAGGCGCTTTTCCTCGCTGGCCCAGGTGATCACGGGGTTGATCAGTACCAGGCGCTGGTCGCGCTCTTCGCTCACGTCGATGACGATGAGCCGCTCATGCACGTTGACCTGGGTGGCCGCCAGGCCGATGCCGTTGGCCTCGTACATGGTCTCGAACATCTGCGCCGCCAGGTCGCGGATGCGCTGATCGACCGCGGCCACGGGCTTGGCCACGGTGTGCAGGCGCGGATCGGGATAGCGGAGGATGGTCAGGCTGGACATGGGCACGGTGTGAAAAGAAAACGGTATTTTCCCAGCAAAGCCACTCCCGTGCCGAAAGCGGGTGCAGGCCGCTGGAGGCGGCGCGGCGGCCCTGTTTGTCAAACATGGTCAGGCCGCGCCGGAAGGGGGTGCCAGGCCGTCTGGCCTGCCTAAACTCTCGCGGGCCAGGGAGGGGCTGCACATGGACGTGGATGAACTCGGGGCATGGCTGCGCTTGCTGCGCCTGCCCGGTGTGGGAAGGCGCCAGGCGCGGCAACTGCTCGCGGCTTTCGGCGGGCCCCAGGCGGTGTTCGAGCAGCCGCCCTCGGCCTGGGACGCGCTGGGCCTGGGCCGCGCGGCCCAGGCGCTGCAGGCCGAGCCGCCGGGCTTGGACGCGCTGACCGAGCGCACCCTGGCATGGCTCGCCGCACCGGACCGCGCCGTGCTCACCCTGGGCGATCCGGCCTACCCGGCCTTGCTGCTGGAAACCGACGACCCGCCCCTGCTGTTGTTCGCCATGGGCTCGCTGCTGCGGCAGTGGCAGGCCAGGGGTTCGCAGGCCCCGGCATCGGCCCAGGCGCACCTGGCGGTGGTCGGCAGCCGCAATCCCACGCCGCAAGGCGAGCTCAACGCCCGGGAGTTCGCGCGCGCCCTGGCCGGCTGCGGCGTGTGCGTGGTCTCGGGCCTGGCGCTGGGTGTCGACGGGGCGGCCCACGCGGGCGCGCTGGAGGCCGGCGGCAGCACCATCGCCGTGGTGGGCACGGGGCTGGACCGGGTCTATCCCCGGCGGCACCTGGCGCTGGCGCACCGCATCGCCGAGCAGGGCCTGCTGCTGAGTGAATTCGCGCTGGGCATGCCGCCGCTGAACCACCATTTCCCCCAGCGCAACCGCATCATCTCCGGCCTGTCGCAGGCCACGCTGGTGGTGGAGGCCAACCTGCAGTCGGGATCGCTGATCACCGCCCGCCTGGCGGCCGAGCAGGGGCGCTCGGTGCTGGCCATCCCCGGCTCCATCCATTCCCCCCAGTCGCGCGGCTGCCATGCACTCATTGCGCAGGGCGCGCGGCTGGTGGCGTCGGTCGAGGACGTGCTGGAAGAACTCGGCTGCAGCGCCCCGCCGACCCAGGCCCCGTCCGGGGACGAGCCGTCCGAGGGCCGTGAGCACGCCCTGCTGGTGGCCCTGGGCTACGAGCCGATGGGGCTGGACATGTTGCAGCAGCGCAGTGGCTGGCCGACGCAGCAGTTGCAGGCCGAGTTGCTGGAGTTGGAGCTGGCCGGGCAGGTGGCGCGCCTTCCGGGAGGGCTCTTCCAGCGGCTGGCGCGTGCCTGATGCGGGGCGCCTGCCCTTTTGCGCTGGCTCGGCCATGCGAGATGGGCGCATCCGCTTGAGCCAACTCGGTTATATTGGGTCCATGTTCGAGGTGCTGGTCTACGTCTACGAGAACTATTGGCAGGGCGATGCCTGCCCGCAGTCGCAGCAGCTGGGCCGCAAGCTCAGTGCGGCCGGCTTCGAGGCCGAGGAGATCGAGGCTGCGCTCATCTGGCTGGACGGTCTGCAGATGGCGGCGCAGCACCTGCGCGGCGGCGACCCCGCCCGCGACCCCCAGCACAGCGTCCTGGCCCAGTCGCCCGAGAGCCTGCGCGTGTATTCGGTGGCCGAGCGCGAACACCTGGGGCCCGACGCGCTCGGGTTCCTGGCCTTCCTTGAATCCGCCGGCGTGTTGCCGCCCCACATGCGCGAGATCGTGGTGGACCGGGCCATGGCCGTGCCCGCCGAACCGCTGCTGCTGGACGACCTGAAAATCATCGTGCTGATGGTGTACTGGAGCTTCGGTGAGGAGCTGGACGCCCTGGTGCTCGACGAACTCTGCGACGACGCTTCAGACCGCCTGCCGCACTGACCTTTCTTGCGTCCCCATGAAAAAAGCCCGCTCGAGCGGGCTTTTTTCATGGGGTGTCCGCTGCAGATTCAGCGAACGGCCTTCTTGGACTTCTTGGATTTCTTGGCCTTGGTGGTCGGCTTCTTGGCAGTGGCTTTTTTGGCCTGCGCCTTCTCGGGCACGGGCACGGCCACCGGTGCGGGCTGCACCGCAGGCGCCATTGGCGCGGCGGGAGCGGCCGGGGCAGCGGGGGTTGCCGGGGCAGCAGGCGCCTGGGCCAGGGCCAGGGAGGTGGCGACGGAGCCCAGCAGGGCGATCAGGGGTTTGTTCATCGAAAGACTTTTGCTTGTTGTGTGTTGGAAGGCCTCTTCCCAGAGGCCAGCGCGCCTCTGCGGCGCGCCAGATTCCCAACGCGCGGCGCCCGCGTGGGGTTGACCCGCTCTCAGGCGCCGGGCACCCGCCCGAATTCGTCGCCCAGTTCCCGGGCCCGCTGGCGCGCGGCCTGCATGGCCTCCTTGAAGCGAGCCTGCACCTGCGCGGCCTCCAGGCTGCTCAGGGCCGCATGGGTCGTCCCGCCCTTGGATGTCACCCGTTCGCGCAGGACCTGCGGGGCTTCGCTGGAAGCTTGCGCCAGCGCCGATGCGCCGGTGAACGTGGCCTTGGCCAGGCGCAGCGCCTGCTCTGCGGGCAGGCCCATCTCCACGCCGGCCTGGGCCATGGCTTCGATGAAATAGAACACGTAAGCCGGACCCGATCCCGACAGGGCCGTGACCGCGTCGAGGTCGGTTTCGTTGCCCAGCCACAGGCTCTGCCCGGTGCTGGCTATCACGGCGTCCACCCACGCGCGCTCCTCGGTGGAGACTGCGGGTCGGCCGTACAGGCCCGTGATGCCCTGGCCGATGAGTGCAGGGGTGTTGGGCATGCCCCGCACGATGCGCTCGCTGCCCAGCCAGGCTGCCAGGCTGTCACTGCGAAGCCCGGCGGCGACGCTCAGGTGCAGGGCATCCCTCAGATAGGGGCCGGCTTGGCCGGCGGCTTCGGCAAAGGTCTGGGGCTTGACGGCCCAGACCGCCATCGCCGTGCCGGCAAGGCTCGCATCTGCGCTGGCAAGCAGCCGCACGGGCCATTGCGCCTGCAGGCGCGCCCGCTGCTCGGCCAGGGGTTCGATCACCTGGATGCGTCCGGGCGCCAACCCCTGCGCCACCAGGCCCCCAATGATGGCGCTGGCCATGTTGCCCCCGCCGATGAAGGCAAGCTGGAAGTTCTCTGGCAGGGTGGGGCGCATGGTTGCGGGCTCCGGGCAAGGACGACGGGGCCGAAGCGTAGCAGAGCGTTGCCGGAGCCTCTTGCGGCCAGGGCGCCTGTCGCGTTGCTGGCCACGGCGCCAGCTGTTGGCTCCCTCTTTGTGGCGCTTCCGCTGGATGGAAGGCAGCGGACGGCCCTGCGTTCACGGGGCAAGTTGGACACATCAGGTGCTGTTTGCGCGGTGCCCCCGGGCCTTTTTGGGCCTGGCTGGAGCAGAACTGTTGACGCGGCGCTTTGGCTTGGGTTATAGTCGCGGGCTTCGCCGTCGAAAGACAGCGATCTTTGCCCAATCGAAAACCTGGCAAGTGGTTTGCCAGGTAGACGACGGGCCCAAGACTGACTGATCCGTGGCCAGCCGCAAGGCAGGCGCCCGAGGTGTGATCCCCGGGGCACAGGATCGGTACAAGTTGGGATATATCAAATGATTCAAACGCAATCCAAACTCGATGTTGCTGACAACACGGGTGCCAAGTCCGTGATGTGCATCAAGGTGCTGGGTGGCTCCAAGCGCCGCTATGCCAGCGTGGGCGATGTCATCAAGGTCAGCATCAAGGAAGCTGCGCCGCGTGGCCGCGTCAAAAAGGGCGAGGTTTACAGCGCCGTTGTGGTCCGCACTGCCAAGGGCATCCGCCGTGGCGATGGCTCCCTCGTCAAATTCGATGGCAACGCAGCCGTGTTGCTGAACTCCAAGCTGGAGCCCATCGGCACCCGCATCTTCGGGCCGGTCACGCGCGAGTTGCGCACCGAGCAGTTCATGAAGATCGTGTCGCTGGCGCCCGAAGTTCTGTAAGAGGACGGCAGAGCCATGAACAAGATTCTCAAGGGTGACGAAATCATCGTCATCACTGGTCGTGACAAGGGCAAGCGCGGCAAGGTCTCGCTGCGCTCCAGCGACAGCCACGTGGTGGTCGAGGGCATCAACCTGGTGAAAAAGCACACCAAGCCCAACCCCATGAAAGGCACCACCGGCGGCATCGTCGAGAAAAGCATGCCGATCCACCAGTCGAATGTGGCGATCTTCAATCCCGCCACCGGCAAGGCAGATCGCGTTGGTATCAAGCTGCTCGCTGATGGCAAGAAGGTTCGCGTCTTCAAGTCCAGCGGCGAAGAAATTAAGGCTGCATAAACATGGCACGCTTGCAAGCTCTTTACCGCGAAAAGATCGCGCCCTCCCTGGTGGAAAAGTTCGGTTACACCACGCCCATGCAGGTGCCCCGCATCACCAAGATCACCTTGAACATGGGTGTGAGTGAGGCCGTGGCCGACAAGAAGGTCATGGACAACGCCGTGGCGGACCTGACCAAGATCGCCGGTCAGAAGCCCGTGGTCACCAAGGCCAAGAAGGCCATCGCAGGCTTCAAGATCCGTGAGGGTCTGCCGATCGGTTGCATGGTGACCCTGCGCGGCGTGCAGATGTACGAATTCCTGGACCGTTTCGTCACCGTGGCTCTGCCCCGCGTGCGCGACTTCCGTGGTATCTCCGGCCGTGCCTTCGATGGCCGTGGCAACTACAACATCGGTGTCAAGGAACAGATCATCTTCCCCGAGATCGAGTACGACAAGGTTGATGCCCTGCGTGGCCTCAACATCAGCATCACCACGACGGCCAAGACCGATGAGGAGTGCAAGGCACTGCTCACCGCTTTCCGTTTCCCGTTCAAGAACTGAAGGCGCGCACCATGGCAAAACAAGCTCTGCTGCAACGCGAACTCAAGCGCGAGAAACTCGCCGCGAAGTTCGCAAAGAAATACGCTGAACTCAAGGCCGTCGCGACCGATGCCAAGCGCTCGGAAGACGAGCGCGCTCTGGCACGCCTTGACCTGCAAAAGCTGCCCCGCAACGCCAACCCCACCCGCCAGCGCAACCGCTGCGGCATCACGGGTCGTCCGCGCGGCACCTTCCGTCAGTTCGGCCTGGCCCGCACCAAGATCCGTGAGATGGCCTTCAGCGGCGACATCCCCGGCATCACCAAGGCCAGCTGGTAAGCACCAGGAGAACACGAAATGAGCATGAGTGATCCCATCGCCGATATGCTGACGCGTATCCGCAATGCACAGATGGTCCAGAAGGGCCTGGTGCAGGTGCCTTCGTCCAAGGTCAAGGTGGCCATTGCCCAGGTCCTGAAGGACGAGGGCTACATCGACGGCTTCCAGGTCAAGACCGACGACGGCCGTCCCCAGCTGGAAATTGCCCTGAAGTACTACGCCGGTCGCCCGGTGATCGAGCGCATCGAGCGCGTGAGCCGCCCTGGCCTGCGCGTGTACAAGGGCAGCAGCGCCATCCCCCAGGTCATGAACGGCCTCGGCGTGGCCATCGTCACCACCCCCCAGGGCGTGATGACCGACCGCAAAGCCCGCGCCAACGGTGTTGGTGGCGAAGTGCTGTGCTACGTGGCCTGATGCCGAGACGGAAGGAACATCAAGATGTCTCGAGTCGCTAAGACCCCCGTTGTCGTGCCGCAAGGCGTGGACGTGGCCTTCAAGGAAGACCAGATCAACGTCAAGGGCCCGCAAGGCGCCCTGTCGCTGGCCCA
>CAYVGD010000009.1:12369-21739 GCA_964450095.1 uncultured Polaromonas sp. | reverse complement strand
CAGCGGCAGCGGACGGCACAGCGCACGCAACCGGCAGGTGGCCGCCAGCCTCCACCAGGCCGGGCTGGGTACCCTGCTTTTCGACATGCTGACGGTGCATGAAACCCAGGAAGATGTGCAGAGCGCCTCGCACCGGTTCAACATCGCGTTGCTGACCGAGCGCATGCAGACCGCCACGCTCTGGGTGCTGCAGCAACCGGGGCTGTGGGAGTTGCCGCTGGGCTACTTCGGTGCCAGCACCGGCAGCGCGGCCGCCATGATTGCGGCGGCGCGCATGGATGGGCGCATCGCGGCGGTGGTCTCGCGTGGGGGCCGCCCCGACCTGGCGGGCGCCGCGGCGCTGGCTGGCATCAGCGCGCCCACTTTGCTGATCGTGGGCGGCACGGACAAACATGTGCTGCCGCTGAACGTGCAGGCCCTGTCCCAGTTGCACTGCAGCAAGCGGCTGGCCATCGTGCCTGGGGCCGGCCACCTGTTCGAGGAAAGCGGGGCCCTGCCCGAGGTGTGCCGGCTGAGCTCGGAATGGTTTGCGCTGCATTTCCGCCAGCAGCATCCTGAACTGCCGGCCTCGCACCAGCCCTGGCACGCCCACTGACCTGGCCCGAACTGGGCAGGGCTCTTCCAGCCCCGGTGTCCATGCATCGCCCCGCCCCTTCCCAGAGCCGGCCGCCCTTGCGCGACCGACGCGATGCCGGGCGCCTGCTGGCACGCACTCTGTCACACCTGGCCCACGAACCCGATCTGCTGGTGCTGGGCCTGCCGCGGGGCGGCGTGGTCGTGGCCGCTGAACTGGCCCGCGCACTGCACGCCCCGCTGGACGTGTGGGTGGTGCGCAAGCTCGGCCTGCCAGGACACGAGGAATACGCCATGGGCGCCATTGCCAGCGGCGGTGTGCAGGTGGTCAACCCACTGCCGGGCCTGGAGGTGCCACCCCAGGCCTGGGCACAGGTGCTGGCACGCGAACAGGCCGAACTGGAGCGGCGCGAGCGTGCCTACCGCGGCAAGCGACCCCCGGTGGCGCCGAGGGGTCGGCATGTGATCCTGGTGGACGACGGCCTGGCCACGGGCGCCACCATGCGCGCTGCGGCCCAGGCCGTGAAAGCCCTGGGGCCGGCTCGCCTCACCCTGGCCACGCCCGTGGGCTCGGCCAGCGGACTGCAGAGCCTGGCGGGACTGGCCGATGCGGTGGTGTGCCCCCTGCGCCCCGAGCCCTTCCGGGCGGTCAGCCTCTGGTACGAACACATGCCCCAGACCCGCGACGAGGAAGTGCACGAACTGCTGGCCGAGGCTTGGGGCGCCTCAGGCACCGCATAGAGGCGGCCACCCGCGAGGCCTTCAAAAAAAAGGGCTGGGCAAACTTAAGCCACGGACCGAACACGGATGGGGCCCAAAGACCAGAGCAAGAAGAAAGGCCTGAATTGCAGAAGCATGAAAGCAGCCCCCGTGGATTCAAACCTTCGCATACAGCGCCTGGGCGCGGCTGAAGGGGTGTGCAGCGCCTGCTGAGGGATGTGCCCCAAGCCGCGCGTTGCTTGGTCGCAAGGCGCGTGAGGAAGCAGTGTCTGGGGGGAGGGGTGCCCGGTGGCGGCCGTGTGGGCCACGGCGCACCAAGAGGCACGCAAGAAGCACGGGAAAGGCGCTGCGCCTGGCTTTAACGGCCGTTGACCGCGGAACCGTCAGCGGGGGAGGCGAACTGGGCGGGCGGCAGGCTGGTGCCACCCATCATCTGGCCGGGCGGCACGTTGCGCAAGCCCGAAGGGTTGCGCACGGATGCGGGAGGGAGGCTGCCATCGTTCTCGGAGGACTGGGCGCTTTGCACAATGCGCTGAGCCACTTCCTTGAACAAGCTGCGGTGCGTCATGACTGAAACTTTCCTCTGTCAACGGACAACGGACTCATGCGGCATCAGCACCCCTGGCTGGGCCGCTGCGTCAGACCGAAGCGGCGCAGTGTATAGGCGAATTCTGACAAGCGCTCGTGGAAAACCCTTACATGCGTGAAAAAGTGCAAGCTGCCAAAAAACCCAACAACAACCGACAAATGGTCGCCAAACTGGCTTCTTCAGGCGTGAAGTTGAACCTGCAAGCCAACACCAGCCTGACGCACCCGACTTTGGGACCCGCCGGCACCTGGACGCCGGGTACCACCCCCTGCGCCTGAGGCTGGACCGTGCGCTTGCATCACCGAAAGTCGCGGCTGCTGCTGGCCAGGCGGCCGAGCAGAGGGCTCAAGTCCAGCACCCGGCGTGCAAGCAGGTTGCACACGGGGCCGCGCCCCGGCGGGTGGGCCGGGTCTTCGTTGCGCTGCCAGTTGCCCCACACCGCCAGCAACCTGGACTGAAGCACCGCCTGTCGCTGGCGTTCGCGCAAGGCCTTGGGCACGATGACGTTCACCGTGCCGCCCTCGTCTTCCAGAGAAACAAACATCACGCCCTTGGCTGTGACTGGCTGCTGCCTCACCGTGACGATGCCGCAGGCCGCCACGCTTTTGCCGTGGGAAAGCAGCTGCAACTGCGTCGACGCGAGCAGCCCACGCCGCGCCAGGCGCGCGCGCAGCAACTCCAGCGGATGCCGGCCCAGCGTCAAGCCCAGGGCCTGGTAGTCAAAGACGATGTCTTCACCCTCGCTCATGGGCGCCAGCGCCAGAGGCGCTTCGTCCACGGGCACTTGGCGCAACAGCCCGGGTGCCCGCTGCAGGGCTGCCGCCTGCCAGGCCTGCTGCCGCCGGTGGCCGGCGAGCGAGGCCAGCGCGTCTGCCGCGGCCAGAGCGTTGAGGTCGCGCTGGTTCAGGTCGGCGCGCAAGGCCAGGTCCTCGATGGAGCTGAAGGCGCACGCGTCACGCGCTGCGACGATGCGCGCCACCGCCCCTTCCGACAAGCCCGAGACCAGGCGAAACCCCAGGCGCACGGCGGGGTGATGGCTGCCAGACGCAGGCGCAGGCGCAGGCGCAGGCGCAGGAGCAGGAAGTGGCTGAACGGATGCACCCGCCAACGGCTCTTCAGGCGCCCGGTCCGCCGGGCACTCCAGTGCCTACAGCGTGCAATCCCACTGGCTGGTCAGCACGTCCACGGGCCTCACTTCGACCTGGTGCCGGCGTGCGTCCTGCACCAGCTGCGAGGGCGAATAAAAACCCAGGGGCTGCGAATTGAGCAGGGCCGCCAGAAAGCACGCGGGTTCGTGCTTTTTCAGCCAGCAGCTCACGTACACCAGCTTGGCAAAGCTGGCGGCGTGGCTTTCGGGGAAGCCGTATTCGCCAAAGCCTTCGATCTGCGTGAAGATGCGCGCCGAGAAATCGGGGTCGTATCCCTTTTGCACCATGCGATCGACCAGGCGCTGGCGGAACTTCTCCAGCCCGCCCTTGCGCTTCCAGGCGGCCATGGCGCGGCGCAGCTGGTCGGCCTCACCAGCCGTGAAGTCGGCCGCGATCATGGCGATCTGCATGACCTGCTCCTGGAAGATGGGAACGCCCAGCGTGCGGCCCAGCGCGGGCTCCAGTGCCGGGTAATCCAGCGGCACGCTCTGGCCCGCGCGCAGCATTTCACGGCGGCGCAGGTACGGATGCACCATGCCGCCCTGAATGGGCCCGGGCCGCACGATGGCCACCTGCACCACCAGGTCGTAGTAGCAGCGGGGTTTGAGGCGCGGGAGCATCCCCATCTGCGCACGGCTTTCCACCTGGAACACGCCCACGGTGTCGGCGGCGCAGACCATGTCGTAGGTGGCGGCGTCATCCGGCGGGATCTGGTGCATCTGCAGCTGCGTGCCGCGCCAGTGGTTCAGCAAGTCCAGGGTCCGGCGGATGGCCGAGAGCATGCCCAGCGCCAGCACGTCCACCTTCATCAGGCCCATGGCATCGAGGTCGTCCTTGTCCCACTGGATGATGTGCCGCGCCTCCATGGAAGCGGGCTGCACCGGCACCAGGCGGGTGAGCTTGCCCTGCGTGAGCACGAAGCCGCCCACGTGCTGGCTCAGGTGCCGGGGCATGCCCAGCAGCTGGCTGGCCAGTTCCAGCCACTGGACGATGGCAGCATCGTTCGGCTGGATACCGGCTTCTTCCAGCTTGGCGGCCAGCGCCTGGGGGCCGTCGAACCAGTGGTGGTCTTGCGCAAAGGGGTCGATCAGCTCGGGCGCCAGGCCCAGGGCGCGACCCGCGTCGCGCAGCGCGCTGCGCGGGCGATAACGGATGACGGTGGCCGCAATGGCGGCGCGGTCGCGACCGTACTTGGCGTAGATGTACTGGATGACTTCTTCGCGCCGCTGGTGCTCGAAATCGACGTCAATGTCGGGCGGCTCCTTCCGTTCGCGGCTGATGAAGCGCTCGAACAGCACATTGCCTTCGGCCGGGTTCAAGGCCGTGATGCCAAGGCAAAAGCACACCGCCGAATTGGCCGCCGAGCCGCGCCCCTGGCACAGGATGCCCTGCGAGCGCGCATAGCGCACGATGTCGTGCACCGTGATGAAGTACATGTCGTAGCGCAGCTCCTCGATGAGCGCCAGCTCGTGGGCCAGTTGCTGCTGCACGGCGGACGGCACGCCCTGGGGGTAGCGCTCCTGCGCGCCTTGCTGCGTGAGTTGGCGCAGCCACTGCGCGGGCGTGTGTCCGGGCGGCACGGTGTCCTGCTGCGGGTACTGGTAGAGGCTGCGCACCGCGTCCAGACTGAAGTGGCAGCGGCCGGCCACGGTGAGCGTAGCTGCCAGCAGCTCGGGCGGGTACAGCTCGGCCAGTTGCAGGCGCGGGCGCAGGTGCGCCTGGGCGTTGGCCTGCAGCGCCCAGCCGCAGTCGTGCACCGTGCAGCCCAGGGCGGTGGCGGTCATCACGTCGTGCAGGGGCTTCCTCGAGCGCACATGCATCAGCACGCCACCTGCAGCAACCCGGGGCACGCCGGCCGCATCGCCCAGGCGCTGCAGTTGCGCGAGCCGCCACACGTCGTCCATCCGGTGGTGCAGTTCCACCGCGAGCCACACGCGGCCAGGCCACAGTGCTGCCGCCCAGCCAAGCAAAGGCTGCCAGGCGCCCTCTTCCAGCGGATCGTCGGCCAGGGGGCACAGCAGCAGTTCGCAATGCGCCAGCTGTGCAAAGTCAGATGCTTGCCATGTCACCCTGTAGCCACGCGCCGTGCCCTGCCCCGCTTCACGCGCTGTGCTGATGAATTCGCAGAGGTTGCCCCAACCCTGCACGTCATGCGGCAAGGCCACCAGCACGAAGTCGCTCTGCCCCGGGCCGGTGTTCACGCGAAACTCTGCGCCAGGCAGGAACTTGAGCCCCGCCTCCTTGGCGGCCAGGTGTGCACGCACCACCCCGGCCACCGAGCATTCGTCGGTCACGGCCAGCGCCGTGTAACCCAGCGCGTGCGCGCGCTCGGCCAGATCTTCCGGGTGCGAGGCACCGCGCTGGAAGCTGAAGTTGCTCAGCGCGTGCAACTCGGCGTAGGCAGGCAGGGCGCTGTACATGGGCTCAAGTCCCCGCCGTCGTTGCGCGCCGCGCAGAAGCGTGGCAAACCGAAGCCCGTGCGCCTCGGTCCACTGCCTGGATGGTCAAGGCCTTTCGGCCACCGCGATGACAAGAAGCACCCCGCATCGCTCAGGCAAACAAGCCGTGCAGAAACCAGCCGCCCGCCTGGTTGCGCGGCAGCCGCTCGCGGAAGATCCACAGCAGCCCCGCCTGCTCGCTGCGGGCCACGAAGTAGTCGCGCATCACCGGCGGCTCGCTGGCCCGCACCGCGCCCTGCCCCGGCTGCAGCCCGTGCCAGCCCGAGGTTTCCAGCCGCTGCGGCCCCACCAGCAGGGTGAGCGGGCCTTCGTAGCAGGGGCGGTTGGCCTGCACCTGCAGGGGCAGCGGTTCTGGCAGGAGCCAGGTGGGCAGCAGCGCGGAAGGAGACCGCCCAGGGGGCTGGGCTCCTTCCCAAGCCGCTGGCTCCCCTGCTGCAGGAGCCCGGCCTCCAAGGCGGTTCGCGCCTGACAACGCACCCTCCCCCGCAGGAGCCCGGCCCTCCGGGCGATCGGCGCCAGACAACGGACGCTCATTGGCAGGCGCCACTCTCCCGGAGGGCCGGCCCCCCACGGGCGAAGGCATGACCGCTGGCTGCCACTGCTGCATGCGCTCCGGCACATGGCTGGCCTGCCCTTGCCAGCGCAGCACCTGTGTTGCGCCCAGGCGGGCGCTCAGGCGCTCGACCAACTGGCCCAGGCTTTCACCGCGGCGCTGGTCTTCAAACAACAGGCTGTGGCTGTGCGCCTGCAGCGCCACGGTGTCCAGGCTGTGCAGGCTCAGGGCCTGCGCGGGCGCGGGCAGCTGCACGCGGGCCAGGTGCTCGGCCGCCAGGCGGGCGATGTGGGCCACGTCCTGCGTGGGCTCGCCCAGGCGCAGCAGCAGTTCGCCCGTGCGGTCCACGCCGCGGCGTGCGTCCATCTCCCACACCACGCGCACGCCCAGCACGCCCAGGCTGCGCGCCACCAGCCAGGCCTTGAGACGCTGCAACAGGCGCTGCAGCGCCAACAACAGGCCCGTGCTGTGCTCCACCACAAAGGGCAGCTCCACGGTGTCCTGGAAGACCTCGGGCAGCTGCAACCAGCGGTGGCTTTCGGGCCGCTCGCCCCAGGCTTCGTCGAGGGTGTCCAGCAGGCCCTGGCCGAAGCGCCGGGCCAGGCCGTCACGCGGCAGGCGGCGCACATCGCCCCAGGTGCGGCAGCCCAGGCGGGACAGCACGTTCAGATGGGGGGTGGCGGCGTCCAGCAGGGCCAGCGGCAGGCGCTCAGGGGGCAGGCGCGCCACCGCCTTCCAGGGCTGCGCCAGCCGCAGGCGCCCCAGCGCCACCTGCGCCGTGGGGCCGGGCGCGGCGTGCAGGCGGCCGGGCTGCACCAGCTCTTGCGCGCCGGTCTGCAGGCCAACGAGCAAACGGCGCAGCCCGCCAAACAGGCGCAAGCTGGCCGAGACTTCCATGAGCACGGCATCGCGCGCCAGGGCAACGCGCGGCGTGAACGCCAGCGCCTGCCAGGCCAGGGCCCGCAACACACCGGGGTCGGGGACGGGCTGCGCGTCCTCAGACCAGGCTTGCAGCGCGATCCACAGCATGCACACGCTCCAAGGGGGTGGGGACCACAGCCAGGCCCCGGCGCAGGCGGGCCTGCGCGCGGCTGGCGGCCAGCAAGTTCTGCAGGCCCGGCGATGCGGTGAGCAGCGGCAAGCTGGCCTCCAGCGGAGGGCCGCGGCGCTTGAGCACCCGCACCCACAGCGGCGGCACCACGCCGGTCTGTCCGCTGGAGGTGCCCTGCCCCTCCTTCCAGCGCAGCAGCAGACGCAGCGGCGCGGGGGATGATTCGTGCTGCGCCCGCTCGGGCCGCAGCACGAAAAGCAGCTTGGCATGGTCTTGCGCGGCCAGGTGCAGGCGGCGCAGCTGCGCGGGCTGCGCTGCGTCCAGCCACAGCAGCACGCAGGGCACGTCGGCACAGCGCAGGGCTTGCTCGGCCGCCCACAACCGCTCGGCCGGCTTGGCCGCCTGCACGCGCAGCAAGCGCGAAGGCGCCACATTCACCGACGCCAGCGCCGGCCCAAACGGCGCATGGGGCGCAGCCACCAGCACAGTGACCGGCCCGCGGGCACCAGCGCCCAGCCGCGAAAGCGCCGGCCCCAGCAGCCCCCACTCCCCGAAACCTGGGCGCGGCTGCAACAGCTCCGTCAGCCCCGCCGGCGGCCAGCCGCCCCCTGGCAGCACCGCATTGAGCGCCGCATGCCCCGTGTCCAGCCCGGCCGCGTACGAACGCGCCAGTTCATGGGCGCGCCAGACGGAGTGCAAGGCAGGAGCAGGCAAGGACATGACCACATGGCTGCCCACCCCCGCGGCGTTGCCAGCGGACTACAGATGGGCCTCAGAGACTGTACAAATATACAGCACTTTGACAGAGGATCAAGGTTGGTGACGGTTGGGTTGCAGGGCATCCGGCACACTGAAAAATGTGATCTGTAAGAGATCAATTTCTTCCGAAAAATTTAATGGCAAGCCTATGGTTAATATCAACTTTAGGCGGGAAGCTGTCATCGAGCGCACTGCCCTTCAACGTCGGCTCTCGACCCACAGCGGACACCAGACTTAAAGTCGACCCCAGCACTCCCTCCTGGGTAATCCGACATGGATGAGCAAGTCAGAAATACCGGTAAACCGCCGCGGCCAGTATCCCGGTGGCAATGGAGGGCAGAGGCTTCTTCACGGTCAGCATCACGATGGCGGTGGTCGCCAAGGCCAGTCTCGCACCTGTGTCCCCATTCAGTGCCAAGGGTGCCACTAGTGCCACCAAGACCGAGCCCGACATCGCGCCGATGAATTGTTTGACCCGGTAACTGATCGGCACAAAAGACATGATGAACACGCCGCCCCAGCGTGTAGCCAAGGTCACCACAGCCATGACGGCCACCACCGTCCACATGCCCCAGCCCGTGGTGTCAATGCTCATGTTTTTGCTCCGTCCAAAATGCGCCTAGCAAGCCACCAGCCAGCGCGCCAGTGATGACATGAGTGTTGTTTTGCAGATACCTGTGCGCAAGCAATGAAGCCGTCGCCGCCACCACCCAGATGACCCCCATGCGAAGATTCTTGGGGCCGCTCACGACCATGGCCAAGAGGAAGCACCCCATCACCATGTCAAGCCCAAACCGCTTGGGATCGTGGATGGCACCCCCGAAGAAACTGCCCACGCTTGTGCCGAGCACCCAGAAGGCCCATAGCGCCAGACCACCGCCGAGCAGCACGCCAAAGCCGGGCTGCCCCCGAGCCATCGAATTCATGGTCATGGCCCAGTTGGCATCGGACGCCAGCATCATGACGCCGTAGCGCCTGGCCGCTGGCATATGACGCAGCCAGGGGTACAAGGTCGCACCCATCAGCAAATGCCGTGCATTGATGGCAAAGACAGTGATCGCCAGCGTGATTAGGGGCACTTGAGGGCCCCACAAGTCCAGCACGGCAAACTGGGAGGCACCCGCAAAAACCAGGGTACTCATTGTCAGAGCCCACCCGGCATGCAGTCCGGTCTGTGCCGCCGCCAAGCCGAACGCGGCGCCGAAGACCATCACGAACAAGCCAATCGGCACCAATTGCCAGAATCCCATCCACACCATGTGGCGGTTCAAGGTGTGCAAACTGGCTTCGGACTCCGGGGCGTTCATCGTGGGGTCTGACCTTCAGGTTTCGTGAGCGGCGGGTGGGATGGAGCTCAGCGAATCGAATTCTAGGAACTGACTCATCAGCGGACAAACGAATAGTTGGAATAGACTGCATTCGATATTCAAATAGCAAATACATCACGATGCCCTCGCAAGACCTTCAGATCGACTGGCTCCGTGCCTTTTTGGCCGTGGTGGAAACGGGCTCGATGAC
>CAYVGD010000009.1:0-12359 GCA_964450095.1 uncultured Polaromonas sp. | reverse complement strand
GCTGGGCTGGCGGATGGCGCCGGTGACGCGATGACTGCGGCGGCCAAGCAGGTCTCACGCTCGCAATCGGCAGTGAGCATGCAGATCAAAAAGCTGGAGGACAGCATCGGGCGACCAGTACTCAACCGGGGCTCGGGTGCCATCTCCTTGACCACCACAGGCTATGACCTGTTGGGTCATGCACGCAAGCTGATGGAGATTCATTCGGGCACTTTGGCCGCGCTTCACGGTAGCGGGATCGAAGGCCGCGTGTTCCTGGGTGTACCTGATGACTATGTGGCCGCGTACCTAGCACCTGTTCTCAGAACATTTGCCAGCCGCCACAGCGAGGTGGAACTGACTTTGGCGTGCGAGCCATCGACGTTATTAGTGGCCAAGTTGGAGCGAGGAGAAATCGATTTGGCCCTGGCGACCCGCGATGTACCAGGCCGAGGGGAGTACCTGTTCAGTGAAGACTTGATCTGGGTGGGCGCAGAGCTACACGAACTCTGGGCGAGAAACCCACTCCCGATTGCAGTGCATGGTCTCGACAGCCAGCTTCGGGGCACGATTTTGTCGGCGCTGGCGAAACAAGAGCGTGAGTACCGTGTGGTCTACAACAGCCCGAACGTCATGGGGCAACTCGCGCTGGCCCTGAGCGGTCTGGCTGTGGCAGTGGTAACACGATGTAGTCTCCAGCCAGGCTTGAAGGTACTGGATCACCGTCACGGGTTGCCGGCTTTGCCGACCGTTGATGTTGTGCTCATGCGAAGCGGGCAGTCCAGACGGTCGAAAGCCGTGGATGTCATGCACGAGCATGTCATCCAGGCCCTCAAAGCCAGTAGGTAGGGCGGAGCTGACTAAAACCGCTCCAGAGGTATAGCGAGATGAAGAATCTTCGACCTCAAAGTCTGCTTATGGCCGCTAGCTGTCGTTGACTGCAGATGCACCGACGACCCCTTACGCTGCAAACCAGCCGGTCACAATGAATCGTCCCTGACCAGCCTGACCAACACCGTCAAACTAAGCCCTCACCGCGTCAGCCGCCTTCTCACCCAAAAACTAAGCACATCCACCAGCCCCACCATGAGCAGCATGGCGCCGAGCACGGTGGCGGTCTTGGGCATCTGGAACAGGCCCATGTGGAACGCCAGCATCTGCCCCAGGCCACCGGCGCCCACCACGCCCAGCACGGCGGCGGCGCGGATGTTGTTTTCCCAGCGGTAGAGCGTGTAGCTCATGAGCTGAGGCAGCACCTGCGGCAAGGTGGCATAGGCAAACACCTGCAGCGGTGGCACGCCCTGAGCGCGCAGCGCATCGGCGGGGCCTTGGGGCACGTTTTCCATGGCCTGGGCGAAGAGGCGGCCGAGCACGCCGGTGGTGTGCAGGGCCAGGGCCAGCGTGCCGGCCAGGGGGCCGAGGCCGGCCGAGATGAGCAGCAAGGCGGCCCACACCAGCTCGGGAATGGCGCGCAGTGCATTGAGCAGGCCCAAGGTGGGCGTGCGCAGCCACGCGCCGGCCTGCCCTGCCAGGCGGCTGGCCGGCAGGGCCAGCGCCAGGCCCAAGGTGGCGGCCAACACCGTGCCCAAGGCTGACATGGCCAGGGTTTCCCAGGCGGCCCAGGCCACGGCGTTCACGAAGGCGGGCGACAGGTCGGGCGGGAAGAACTCACCCACGAAGCGGGCCATGCTGTGCGCCGCCTCCAGGGACAGCAGCGCGCGCCATTCCAGGCCCAGGCTGGCGAAGCTGGCCACCACCAGCACCAGCACAGCCAGGGTGAACCAGCAGGCGCGGCAGCGCGCGTTCCACAACGGGGGTGGCAGGTGGTGCGGGATGGACGCACCGGGCTGGGAATGTGCCCCGGCAGCGGGGCTCCTACGGAAGGTCATGCGCAGACAGCGGGTTCATGCGGGTGGTGGGTTCATCAGGGCAGTGCAGCCATGCGGGATGGTGCTTGGCTCATGCCAGCGCCCTGCGCAGCCAGCCGCTGACGCGGTCGGCCAGGGCCACCAGGGCCATGAAGACCAGCAGCATGGTGGCCACCTCGCCGCCGTTGAACATCTTCATGGAGTTGTCCAGTTGTTGGCCCAGGCCGCCAGCGCCCACAAAGCCCAGCACCACCGACGAGCGGATGGCGCATTCCCAGCGGTACACGGTGTACGAAGCCAGTTCGGCCGCATGGCCGGGCAGCAGCCCGTAGAAGAAGGCCTGCAGCCGGCCGCTGCCGTTGCGCAGCAGGGTTTGCGCGGCGTGGGGCTCGCCGCTTTCCAGAATCTCGGCGTACACCTTGCCAAGCATGCCGCCATAGGTGAGCGCAATGGCCAGCACCCCAGCCGTGGGACCCAGGCCGACCACGCGCACCAGCACCAGCGCCCAGATGAGCTCGGGCACGCTGCGCAGCACAATGAGCAGCGCCCGCACCGCCCAGCGCACCGCCGCCGGCAGCCGGGCCATGCGACCGGACAGCGCCGACAGCGACAGCACGCGCGCGGCCAGCAGACTCAGTGGCACTGCCAGCACCAGCGCCAGCGTGACGCCGGCCGTGGCCATGGCCACGGTGCGCCAGGTTTCGCGCGCCACCATCTGCACAAACTCGGGCTGCAGCGCCAGTGGCCAGAAGCTGGCGATGAATTCGCTGGTGGCCTTGCGGCCCTCGGGCGCCCACAGGACCCAGGGCTTGAATTCGGTGGCCACCCCCAGCGGCCACAGCAGCACCAGCGCCGTGCACACCCAGAACAGCCGCCCGATGAAGGCCGGGTCGCGCTCAGGGGCCGGGCGGTAGACCGGTGCCAGGGCTGCCGAAGGCAACGCGGGGGACGCGGAAGGCTGGGTGTTCAGAGGGGCCGACATGGCGCGCTGTCTCAGCGGCAGTGCATGGCCACGGGTGCGGGTTCGGCTGCGGGCGGCAGGTCCGGCACGGGCGGTGCGCCCAGCAGCTCGTGCTCGTGCTGGGCATAAAGCTGGGCCAGGCGCTCGGGCGTGACCTGCGCGGCCGGCAGGTCGAACAGCAGCTGCCCGTCACGCAGGCCGATGATGCGGCCAAAGTGCGCCAGCGCCATGTCCACCTGGTGCAGCGTGGCCACCAGCGTGGCCTGGCGCTGGTGGGCCTGGCCGACGAGCGCGGCCATGGCGATGCGGGCGCGCACCGGGTCCAGGGCCGAGAGCGGCTCGTCGATCAGCCACAGCCGCGCCGGCGCCATGAGCGCACGGGCCAGGCCCACGCGCTGGCGCTCGCCGCCCGAGAGACGGTCCACCCGGTCAAAGAGCTTGTCGCCCAGGTCGAACTGCGAGAGCGCGTCAAAGGCCGCAGGAATGTCGGCCGGGTAGAACAGCGAACGCAGGCTGGTCCAAAGACCCATGGCCGGCAGCCGCGCGGCCATGACGGCCGTGACCACGCGCTGGCGTGGCGGCAGCGGGGGCACCTGGGGCGCCAGCAGCAGCTGGCCGCGCAGGCGGCGCAGCTCGCCGGCACTCAGGGACCAGGGGTCTTGCCCGGCCAGCTGCAGCCGGCCAGCGGTGGGCCGCTGCGCGCAGGCCAGCACCTGCAGCAAGGTGGTCTTGCCCGCGCCCGAAGGTCCGATGACGGCCACCTGCTCGCCGTCGGCCAAAGCCAGGCTCAGGCCGCGCAGCGCCGGCGGCGCACCCTCGCGGGCGGCCGGGTGCCGGGCATCGAGCAATTCAAGCGCAATGTGCACGGGGAGCAAGCCTGGGTCAGCTTCGGGGGGTCACATCAGGCCGGCACTGCGTGCGGCGGCCTCCAGGCCCTTGTAGTTCTCGGGCGTGGTGCTGATGTAGCGGGTGGCGCGGTTGAGCTTCAAGATTTCGGCATGCGCCGGGTTGGCCGGGTCCAGGGCCAGCAGCGCTGCCTGGATGCGCTGGCGCAAGTCGGCCGGCATGTCGGCATGCACCGACCAGTTGTAGTTGAAGTAGGTGGGCGTGGTGAAGAACACGTCCACTTCCTTGGTGTCCACGCGGTTCTCGGCCACGAACTTCTTCCACACTGTGACGTCGAGCGCGGCGGCGTCCACCTTGCCGCTGACCACCGAAGCGATGGTGGCATCGTGCGCGCCACTGTAGGCAATCCGGCGGAAGTCTTTTTCAGGCGCAATGCCGGCCTGCAGCAGGAAGCTGCGCGGCATCAGGTGGCCGGAGGTGCTGCTTTGCGAGCCAAAGGAGATCTGCTTGCCCTTCATGTCGGCCAGGCCCTTGATGCCCGAGGAGGTCTTGGCGATGAACACCGACTGAAAGCGCGTGTCCTCTTCGCGCTGGGCCACGGGCACGATCTTGCCGCCCGAGCGAATGCTGGCCTGCACGAAGGTAAAGCCACCGAACCACACCAGATCGACCTTCTTGTTCACCAGCGACTCCACAGCCGCCGGGTAGTCGGTCACGGGGGTGAACTGGACCTTCATGCCCAGTTGCTGCTCCAGGTAGCTGGCGAGCGGCGTGAATTTGCGCACCTGCTCGGTGGCGGCTTCTTCGGGAATGGTGGTCACGCGCAGCGTGGCGAGGGCGGGGGCCTGGGCTTGCGCCGGAGCGATGTGCAACGCGGTCAGGCCGGCCAGGGCCATGACGGGGGCCAGCGCCACCCACTTGGCACGCAGAAAACGGATCATGGGCAAGTTCTCCCGGAAAGTCGAAAACGTGATTACACCCGCAATGACCGACGCCCTGCTGCCAGCCTGCGAAACGGCCCCGGCCGCGGCTGTGCCTTACCATGGGCCGATGAGCAAGCCGCTTTTCATCCAGCAGGGTCGGCACGACACCGATGCCCTGGCCCGTGAGCTGCGCGAGGGCCTGAGCGCGCCGCAAGCTCGCACCTCGCCCAAGTACCTGTACGACGCGCTGGGCTCGCGGCTTTTCGAAGCCATCACCGAGCTGCCCGAATACGACCTCACCCGCAACGAGGCCCAGGTGCTGGCCACGCACCGCGACGCCCTGGCCGCGCAGCTGCCGGCAGGCGCGTGCTGGATCGACCTGGGCGCTGGCAACTGCGAAAAAGCCGGCCGTCTGCTGCAGCCTCTGGGTGCGGCGCGCTACGTGGCGGTGGACATTTCGGTGGAGTTTCTGCGCCAGGCGCTGGCCGCGCTGCAGCGCCAGCACCCCGCGCTGCCCATGACCGGGCTGGGCACCGACTTCTCGGCCGGCCTCGCGCTGCCCGAGGCCCTTGAACTGGCACCCGCACAGCCGCGGGTGCTGTTCTACCCGGGCTCAAGCATTGGCAACTTCACGCCCGACGAGGCACTGAGCTTTTTGCAAAGCCTGCACCGCGCCTGCGGCAGCGCGCCCGGCAGCGGCCTGCTCATTGGGGTGGACCTGCTCAAGCACCCGGCCGAGCTGGAGGCCGCCTACGATGACGCGCTGGGCGTGACCGCCGCCTTCAACCTCAACTTGCTGCTGCACATCAACCGGCTGGTGGGCAGCGACTTTGCGCTGCGCGACTGGCAGCACCTGTCGCGCTTCAACGCCGCGCAGTCGCGGGTTGAAATGCATCTGCGCGCCCGGCAGGCAGTCGAGGTGCACTGGCCGGGGGGCGGGCGGCGCTTTGATGCAGGCGAGACCATCCACACCGAGAACGCCTACAAATGGACCGTGCCCGGCTTTGACGGCCTGCTGCGATCGGCAGGCTTTGCCAGTGCCCGTTCCTGGACCGACGCGGCTGGCCGCTTTGCGGTGTTCTGGGCCGACGCGGCCTGAAACAACGAACGAAAACCCAACCGACCTCAGGCCTGGACCGAGCGAAAGCCGGCCAGCAGGTCGCGCCGCTCGGGCACGAAAAAATTGCGGTATCGCACGTCGGCCACATGCGCCGAAGTTGCTCCGCTGGCGCCGCGCAGCACGCGGTGGCTGTGCCACCAGGGGGCTGAATAGTCTCGGTAGGGGTGCGGCTCAAAGCCCGGGTAAGGCACAAAGTCGCTGGCCGTCCATTCCCAGACCTGACCCCAGGCAAAGCCGGGCTGGTGTGCGGCGTACTCCCACTCGGCCTCGGTGGGCAGGCGCCGTCCTGCCCAGGCGCACCAGGCCTGGGCGTCGTGGGCGTTCAGGTGCACGGCCGACGCCTGCATCTCGAGCGGCTGCCAGCTGCCGAAACGTTCCACCTGCCACTGGCCCTGCACACAGCGCAGGTGCGGCGGCAGCGGATGGCCCGTGGCCTGAAGAAACGGCAGAAAGCGCGCCCAGCTCACCGGCTCCACATCGATGGCAAAGGCCGTCAAGGACACCGGGTGGGCCTGGCGTTCGTTGTCGAACGCAAAGCCGGGGCCGGCGTGGCCGAGCTGCCAGGTCTGGGCAGGCACGTGCAGTTGGGCGGGTGCGCGGTCCTGGGACCCCAGGCCCCGCCCCGCCTGGGGCGTACCACCCTGAACCGCCAGGGGCGTGCCGCCCTGCCCTGCCTCCGGCACAGCAGCCTGGCCCACACTTTCTTCCCCCGTGCGCCCGAGGCCCAGAACGAGCGCCTCGGGCAGGGGCAGGCCCAACGCCTGCGCCATGAACACCGATGCCTCGGCATGCATGTCCTCGTGCAGCAGGGCAAGGCGCCAGAAGTACAGCGCATCGTCGTCCGCATCGCTGGAGGCGGCGTCCTGCAGCGCCGCCAGGCTGCGCTCGAGCACTTCGTGCAGGTAGCCCAGGGTGGCGGCCAGATCAGGCAGCGGCAGCTGCCAACGGCTGGCGTGCGGCACCTGGCTGGAGTTGTAGAGCGCATCGGCCCGGGGCATGAGCGATGCGCCGAAAGCCGGCCCCTCGCTGGCGCTGCGCGGCCCCAGGTGCCGCTGGCCGTTGCGCAGCGTCCACCATTCCTGGAACCAGCCCAGGTGGCCCCATTCCCACAGCGGCGGGTTGAGCGCGGCGTGGTGCGGCACGCTCAGACCGGGCAAGGCCGCCTGCCAGGCTTGCACCAGGGCCAGGGTGCGGCCTCGGCTGGCCCGCAGGGCCTGCGCCAGCTCGGACGGCCCGGCGGTGCGCACAGCGCTGTGCACCGGCCCGCACAAGGCCAGCCCCTCCTCCGCTCCAGGCCGGGCGCCGTTGGTCGGGCTCAGGTACAAAGCATGCATGCAAGGACTTCGCGTGGTGATCGTCAGCCCGGCGCTGGCTGACAGCAACAACGGCAACTGGCAGACGGCCAGGCGTTGGCACCGTCTGCTGCGCCCCCATTCTGCCCGCATCACCCGCGAGTGGCCCGACGCGCAAGCGCATGCCGACGAGGTGATGCTGGCCCTGCATGCCAGGCGCTCGGCCTCGGCGGTGCAGGCCTGGCATGCACGGCACGGCAGCCGCGGGCTGGGCTTGGCGCTCACCGGGACCGACCTCTACCGGGACATTGCCACAGACGCCCAGGCGAAGCAGTCGCTGGCGCTGGCGGCTTTTCTGGTGGTGCTGCAGCCGCTGGGCCTGCAAGCGCTGCCGCCGGCACACCAGGGCAAGGCGAGGGTGATCATCCAGTCCACCACGGCCCGGCAGCCGCTGGCCAAGACCGACCGCAGGCTGCGCGCGCTCATGGTCGGGCACCTGCGCCTGGAAAAAGACCCGCTCACGCTGATGGCAGCCGCCCGGCTGCTGCGGCCAGAGGAGGGTATCGCCATCGACCACATTGGCGCGGCGCTGGACCCGGACTTGGGCCAGGCCGCCCTGGCCACGCAGAGCGAGTGCCCCCATTACCGCTGGCTGGGCGCGCGCCCGCACGAAGACACGCGCAGGCGCATCCAGCGCGCGCACCTGCTGGTGCACACCAGCCGCATGGAGGGCGGCGCGCATGTGGTGATGGAGGCGGTGTGCAGCGGGACGCCGGTGCTGGCCTCGGGCATCGACGGCAACCTGGGGCTGCTGGGAGGCGACTATGCCGGCCTCTTCGAGGTAGGAGATGCGGCCGCCCTTGCCGGCCTGCTGCGCGCCTGCCGCGAACCAGGCCAAGGCCCGGCCCGCCTGGCGCAGTTGGCCCAGCAATGCGCCCACCGCGCCCCGCTTTTTGACCCGGCGGCCGAACAAGCCGAGTTGCACCGCTGGGTGCAGGACCTCCGGTCCGCATAAAAGCGCTCCGTTCAGTCCGGGAATGCGGGCCGATGCCAAAAAGCTCAGGGCTTGGCGGGACAGGCCTCGGGACGGAAGGGGCTCAGGCGGGACGCTGCCTGGGTTGCGAGCCGCTCAGGCGCACAGGCGCTGCCGCGCCTCGTCGTATTCCCGACGCAGCTGCGCCACCAGTTCACCCGCCGTCTGCACCTTGGTGACCGCGCCGATGCCTTGGCCGCAGCCCCAGATGTCTTTCCAGGCCTTGGTGGCGCCGCCGCTGAAGTTCATCTTGCTGGGGTCGCTTTCGGGGAGGTTGTCAGGGTCCAGGCCGGCGTTGCGGATGGAGGGGGCCAGGTAGTTGCCGTGCACGCCCGTGAAGAGGTTGCTGTAGACGATGTCGTCGGAGTTGCACTCGACGATGGCCTGCTTGTAGTCGTCGCTGGCCCTGGCCTCTTCGGTGGCGATGAAGGCCGAGCCGATGTAGGCAAAGTCCGCACCCATGGCCTGAGCGGCCAGCACGGCGCCGCCCGTGGCGATCGACCCCGACAGGGCCACCGGGCCGTCGAACCACTGACGAATTTCCTGGATGAGCGCAAACGGGCTCTTCACGCCTGCATGGCCGCCCGCGCCTGCGGCCACGGCAATCAGGCCATCGGCACCCTTTTCGACGGCCTTGCGGGCGAACTTGTTGTTGATGATGTCGTGCAGCACCACCCCGCCGTAGCTGTGGGCGGCGGCGTTGATGTCCTCGCGTGCGCCCAACGAGGTGATGTAGATGGGCACCTTGTACTTCACGCACAGCTCCATGTCGTGCTCCAGGCGGTCGTTGGACTTGTGCACGATCTGGTTGATGGCAAAGGGCGCGGCGGGCTGCTCGGGGTGCGCCTTGTTGTGCGCGGCCAGAGCTTCGGTGATCTCTGCCAGCCATTCGTCCAACTGGGAGGCGGGACGGGCATTGAGCGCGGGCATGGAGCCCACCACGCCGGCAATGCACTGGGCAATCACCAGCTTGGGGTTGCTGATGATGAAGAGGGGCGAGCCGATGATGGGCAGTGGCAGGTGGGCCAGCGCGCCGGGCAGTTTGGACATGGTGAAGTCTCCGGTGTTGTTATGTCAGGGTGAGGGGCAGCGGCAGAACTTGGCACGAGGTGCAGGCCCGGGCATAAGCGCAAGCCCGGGGTGGGTGCTGATGCGACGACGAGGCCGCGGGGGCCTCGTCGTGGGCTCGGGCATCGAAGGCCTCAGACGGGCCTCAGAAGGCCTCGAGCGCCAGGGCGGTGGCGCAGTCGGCGCCGTCCACGATGGCGTCGCGCACGCCCGGCGCCTTGCTCAGGATGTGGTCGGCATAAAAGCGCGCCGTGGTGACTTTGGATGCCAGGAAGTCGGCACCGAAGCCATCGTCATCGCCACGGGCCAGGGCCGCCTCGGCCACGAGCAGCGCGCGGGCCATCTGCCAGCCGGCCATGAGGTTTCCGGCCAGCATGAGGTAGGGGACGCTGCCGGCGTAGACGGCGTTGGGCGAGGTCTTGGCGCCGCTGCACATGAAGTCGACCACATCCAGGAAGGCCTGGCGAGCGGCCTGCAGGCGCCGGCCCACGGCCTGGGCCTGGGCGCTGCCCTTGAGCAGTTCAGCCTCGGTGGCCTCGATCTGCGCGGCCAGGGCCTTGGCCGTGCGACCGCCATCCCGCGCGGTCTTGCGACCCACGAGGTCGTTGGCCTGGATGGCGGTGGTGCCTTCGTAGATCGTCAGGATCTTGGCGTCGCGGTAGTACTGGGCGGCGCCGGTTTCCTCGATGAAGCCCATGCCGCCATGCACCTGAACGCCCAGGGCGGTGACCTCCTGGCTGACCTCGGTGCTGTAGCCCTTGACCAGCGGCACCATGAATTCATAGAAGGCCAGGTTCTGCTGGCGCACATCGGCGTCGGGGTGGTGGTGCGAGGCATCGAACGCGGCGGCGGCCACGGCTGCCATGGCGCGGCAGCCTTCGGTGTAGGCACGCATGGTCATGAGCATGCGCTTGACGTCCGGGTGATGAATGATGGGGCCGGCACCGGGGAGCGAGCCATCGACGGGGCGGCTCTGCACTCGATCCTTGGCGTACTGCACCGCCTTTTGATAGGCGCGGTCAGAGATGGCGATGCCCTGCACGCCCACCGCATAGCGGGCGGCATTCATCATGATGAACATGTACTCGAGGCCGCGGTTTTCCTGACCGACCAGATACCCCACAGCGCCAGGACCGGCGCTGTCGGCGATGCTCCCCGCCGTGCCATCGCCATACTGCAGCACCGCCGTGGGGCTGGCCTTGATGCCCAGCTTGTGCTCGATGCTGACGCAGTGCACGTCGTTGCGCGCGCCCAGGGAACCGTCCTTGTTGACGAGCACCTTGGGCACCACGAAGAGGCTGATGCCCTTCACGCCCTCGGGCGCGCCAGGCACACGGGCCAGCACCAGGTGCACGATGTTCTCGGCCATGTCGTGCTCACCGTAGGTGATGTAGATCTTGGTGCCGAACACCTTGTAGGTGCCATCGGGCTGGGGCTCGGCGCGGGTGCGCACGGCTGCCAGGTCGGAGCCCGCCTGCGGCTCCGTGAGGTTCATGGTGCCGGTCCACTGGCCGGAGACCAGCTTTTCCAGGTAGATCGCTTTGAGTTCGTCGGAGCCCGCGGTCAGCAGGGCCTCGATGGCGCCGTCGGTGAGCAGCGGGCACAGCGCAAAGCTCATGTTGGCTGCGTTGAGCATTTCACCGCAGGCCGCGCCAATGGTCTTAGGCAGGCCCTGGCCGCCGAAGTCCACCGGGTGCTGCAGGCCCTGCCAGCCGCCCTCGGCGTACTGGCGGAAGGCCTCCTTGAAGCCGGGGGTGGTGTGCACCACACCGTTTTTGAGGACCGAGGGGTTCCTGTCGCCTTCCCAGTTGAGGGGGGCCAGCACCTCCTGGTTGAACCGGGCGCACTCCTCCAGCACGGCCTGTGCGGTGTCGAATCCGGCATCCTCGAAGCCCGGGATCTGCGCGATCTCCTCGATGCGGGCCAGGTGCTTGATGCCGAACAGCATGTCCTTCAGCGGGGCGGTGTAGCTCATGGTTTGTCTCCTGTGAATGCGGTGGCCGGGGTGGAGTCCGGGCGGTGTCTCGAGATCAGAAAAAAAGCGGGGGCTTCCGGTGGATGCTGGCTCTTCCATCTGCCGTGGGCCGAAAAAAAGGCACCCACGGGGGATGCCTTGTGCTTCAGCCCCGGGGGTCAGAGCTTGTTCACCAGTTCCGGGACGGCGGCGAACAGGTCGGCCTCGAGGCCGTAGTCGGCCACGCTGAAGATGGGCGCCTCCGGATCCTTGTTGATCGCCACGATCACCTTCGAATCCTTCATGCCGGCCAGGTGCTGGATGGCGCCGGAGATGCCCGCCGCCACATACAGTTGAGGCGCCACGATTTTGCCCGTCTGCCCCACCTGCCAGTCATTGGGGGCGTAGCCTGCGTCCACAGCCGCGCGGCTGGCGCCCAGGGCGGCGCCCAGCTTGTCGGCCAGGGGCAGCATCACTTCGTTGAACTTCTCGGCGCTGCCCAGCGCGCGGCCGCCAGAGACGATGACCTTGGCGGCGGTCAGTTCCGGGCGGTCACTCTTGGAGAGTTCGCTGCCCACGTAGCTGGACTTGCCGCTGTCGGCCACGGCGGCGGCGCTTTCCACCGCGGCAGTGCCACCGCTGGCGGGCGCCGGGTCAAAGCCCGTGGTGCGCACCGTCAGGACCTTCACCGCGTCCAGGCTCTGCACCGTGGCCATGGCGTTGCCCGCGTAGATGGGGCGCTCGAAGGTGTCGGGGCTGATCACCTGGGTGATGTCGGAGACCTGGCCCACATCCAGCGTGGCGGCCACGCGCGGAGCCACGTTCTTGCCCGAGGCCGTGGCCGGGAACAGGATGTGGCTGTAGTTCGATGCGATGGCCAGCACCTGGGCTGCCACGTTCTCGGCCAGGCTGTGGGCCAGGCCCGCGCCTTCGGCGTGGATGACCTTGGACACACCGGCGATCTGCGCGGCCGCCTGGGCGGCCGCAGCAGCGTTGTGACCGGCCACCAGCACGTGCACCTCGCCACCGCACTGGGCGGCAGCGGCCACGGTGTTGAGGGTGGCGGGCTTGAGGCTCGCGTTGTCGTGTTCGGCAATTACAAGAGCAGCCATGTCAGATCACCTTCGCTTCGTTCTTGAGTTTCTCGACCAGCGCGGCCACGTCGGCCACCTTCACGCCGGCGCCGCGCTTGGGCGGCTCGCTGACCTTGAGGGTCTTGATGCGCGGCTTGACGTCCACGCCCAGGTCCTCGGGCTTGAAGGTGTCGAGCTGCTTTTTCTTGGCCTTCATGATGTTGGGCAGCGTCACGTAGCGC
>CAYVGD010000008.1:21082-21793 GCA_964450095.1 uncultured Polaromonas sp. | reverse complement strand
GCGGCTGCAGCGTCACCTCGGTGGCGTAGTCCACGTTCGTGGCCAGGCCCATGAAACTGCCCGCCTTGGCGCGCGTGGCGCAGTATTCGGGGAGGTATCGGCCGGCCTGGCGCATCAGCCAGACGGGGGTGTGATCGGTGGCCTGGCGCCAGCAGGCGCGGATGAAGGTGTCGTTTTGGAGCGGCGCAAACATGAGGGGCATTGTGTCAGGTCAGCCTGACATTGCCGAGCGAAAGTGTCAGGACTGTGGCCTGCGCGCCCACAGGCGCTGGTGGTCGATCTTGATGCACCGGTCCTGCACCGCCACCAGCCCGGCGGCGTGCGCCCGGGCCAGTGCTGCGTCGTGCCGGACGCCCAACTGCAACCACAGCGCCCGCGCACCGATGGCAATCGCCTCCTCGACCACCGGCGGCGTGTCCTCGCTGTTGCGGAACACGTCCACCAGGTCGATCTGTTCCTGCTGGGCGGCCTCGGCCAGGCTCGCATAGGCTTTTTCGCCCAGCACTTCGCGCGCGTTCGGGTTCACCGGGATGATGCGAAAGCCCCGTGCCTGCAGGTACTGCGCCACCTCGAAGCTGGCGCGGTGCGGCTTGGGCGACAGGCCCACCACGGCCACGGTGCGGCAGTGGGCCAGGATCCAGGCCACCTGCGACGGCACATCGCCCGGCAGGGGCGGCGCGCTGGCGCCATCGCCATCGCCAACGCCATCGC
>CAYVGD010000008.1:13344-20982 GCA_964450095.1 uncultured Polaromonas sp. | reverse complement strand
CAACGCCAACGCCAACGCCAACGCCAACGCCAACGCCAACGCCAACGCCAACGCCAACGCCTGGGCGCGGGCGCTCCGGTGGGGTCGGCCTTTCGCTGTTCATGGACTGGGCCGGGCGTTCAAGGCGGGGGCGGCCCGCAGGTCCGCGGCCGCCTGGGCGGGCGTGGCCGCCGGAGTGGCTGCAGCGGTGGCCGGCACGCGCGCGATGGCATCGCGCAGTTCGCGCACGCTCAGGATTTCCGACAGCAGCTCGGGCGGCCGTCCCGGCGCATAGACGGCGTACACCGGCACGCCCGAGCGGCCGAGTCCGCGCAGCGCCTCGGTCACGGCGGGATCGCGGCGCGTCCAGTCGGCGCGAAGCAGCACCAGGCCGCGCGCGCGGGCGTCGGCCAGCACGTCAGCGTCTTCCAGCGCGGTTTTCTTGTTGTATTGACAGGTCACGCACCAGGCGGCGGTGAAGTCCACCAGCACCGGCCGGCCTTGTGCCATGAGCGCCTCCACCCGACCGGCCGACCAGGGCTGCCAGCCGGCGGGCGGCTCGGCTTGCAACTCGGACTGGAACGGCGTGCTGCCAGCCGGCACCTGGGCCAGGCTGGCGGACCCGCTCGCCTGCCACTGCGGCCAGGCCCAGGAGAGCCCGGCGGCCGCAGCCATGCCCGACAGGCCAAGCGCCAGCCAGCGGCCGCCGCCGGCCAGGCCGAGCGACCACGCGCCCAGGGCCAGCAGCAAGAGCAGCACCAGCAGCGCCACTGCGCCGTCCAGCCCCGTCTGCTGCCCCAGCACCCACACCAGCCACACCACGGTGGCGAACATGGGGAAGGCCAGCAACTGCTTCAGGCGCAGCATCCACGCCCCCGGCCGCGGCATGCGGCGAGCCAGGCCCGGCAGCAGGCTGGCCGCCAGGTAGGGCAGCGCCATGCCCAGCCCCAGCGCACCGAACACCGCCAGCGCCTGCCATGCCGGCAGGCCCAGGGCCAGGCCCAGCGAAGCGCCCATGAACGGGGCGGTGCAGGGCGAAGCCACCGCCACCGCCAGCACGCCGGAGAGGAAGGCATCGGCCGCAGGATGCCGGGCCTGCAGTCCCGCCAGGCGGGCGGGCAGCAGGTTGCCCACCTCGAACACGCCCATCAGGTTCAGCCCGATCAGGGTGAACAGCGCCGCCAGCGCCGCCACCACGCCCGGGCTTTGCAACTGGAAGCCCCAGCCGAGTTGCTCGCCGGCCGCGCGCAGCGCCAGCAGGGCCGCCCCCAGCGCCAAAAAGGACAGCAGCACCCCGGCGGTGTAGGCTGCGCCCGAGGCCAGGCGCCTGGCGCGGGTGTCGGTCTGCACGAACCCCAGCATCTTGATGGCCAGCACCGGGAACACGCAGGGCATGAGGTTGAGCAGCAGCCCGCCCACCAGTGCGCCCAGCAGCGCCGCCGCCAGGCCCAGGGCCGATGCGGCGACCGGCGCCGCCGGTGCGGCATCGGCCGAGGAAGCGTTCGCGCGCAGTGCCGCTTCAAGTGCCGGCGACACCCCGGGCAGCGGTGCAACCGCCGGCCACGTCCCGGCCACGGGCAGGTCAACCCGCCAGGCCGCTCCGCCGCTGGCCGCCACCACCACGGCCATGCGTCCGGGGGATTCGCCGCGCAGCGGCGACAGCGGCAGCGTGGCGCTCCACTGGCCGCCTTGCCAGCCCTGCGTCCACGCGCCGGCCGGCTCGATGATGCCGCTGGCCTCGGGGAAGAACGCCAGTTCCTGGCCGCGCGCCGCTGCCGGCAGGTTCTCCAGCCGGACCTTCAGCGTCTGGCCCTCGACGGCGATGCGGCTGCCCCCCGCCTCCAGGGCCCGGGGCTGGGCGGCCAGGGCCGCATCGAAGGCGGCGGCGTGCGCCGCCACCACACCGCGCGTGGGCACGTCCAGCGTGAATTCGCCTTCCTGGGGAATGCACTCGCGCCGGCACACCAGCCAGCTGGCCTTGAGCCGCACATCCAGGCGATCGGCCGCAAAGCCGGGCGCCCATTGCAGCGGCACCGGCAGAAGGACCGTGCCTTCGTAGCCGTAGTTGGCCAGGTTGCCCAGCGGGAACTTGGCCGGCGTGGGCCAGCCGATGGCACCGGCCTGCACCCCGGCGGGCAACTGCCAGCTCAGCTCGGTGGGCAGCCCCGAGTCGCCCGGGTTCTTC
This sequence comes from uncultured Polaromonas sp., assembly GCA_964450095.1. Classification (GTDB taxonomy): domain Bacteria; phylum Pseudomonadota; class Gammaproteobacteria; order Burkholderiales; family Burkholderiaceae_C; genus Polaromonas. Next base: position 18,818 of record CAYVGD010000008.1, on the reverse strand, counting down.
CAGTAGGTGTGCCAGCCCGGGGCATGGGTGAACTGCAGGCCCAGCCACATTGGCCGGCCCGCGGCCCAGCCTTCGGGCGCATGGACCAGCAGTTCAGCGCGAACCTGCTCGGTGCGCACCACGGCCGAGGGCCGGGCCGCGGGTGCCCCCAGGGCAGCCTGCAGCACCGGGGGCAAGGCAGGGGTGGGAGCCTGAGCGGCGGCCGGCAACGGCAGCGTGGCCAGCAGCAGGGCCGCCTTGGCCAGCCAGGAGCGCGGGCGTGAAGAAATCATGTTGTGGGGGTGGAGCGCAGGCAGGAGCGTGAAGTTCCGCCGCAGCGGTTTGGCAGGCGGCCAGTGATGATACGGCTCCACCGGCCTCGGCTCAGCGCGCCGGCCAGGAGACCAGCAGGCCCGCCTGCCAGCGATCGTTCTCGGGCTCGTACAGCAAGCGCACACCCTGCGGCCCGAAACGCGCGGGCACAAAGTTGGAGTCCTTGACGTGCGTGTAGCGCACAAAGGGCTGGAGCAGCAGGCCCTGGGCCTTGAAGCTCAGCCGGGCCTGTCCGTACCAACCCTGCCGCTGGGTGTTCTCCACATCGTCGTAGCCCGGCCCCACCTGGGAGAGGAACGAGGTGTGGCGCGCCTGCACGAGGCGCCCGGCATCGAGCTGCAGGCCCTCGAGCGAGCTCAGCGCCCCCGACAGGCGCAGCGGCTGGCGCCACTGCGCCGCCAGCCACAGGCCGATGTTCTCGCGCTCGTAGCCGCTGGCGTTGAGCGAGGTGCGGCCCCGCAGGTCGCTGTAGTGGGTGTGCAGCGCAGGCCCAATGAAAAGCCCGCCACCCGGGCGCTGCCACGCCTGGTAGAGCAGGCGCCAGCGGGTTTCCACGTTCTCGGCGCTTCGCAGCACACCCGAGCCGTTGCTGTCATAGCGCTGCAGGCCTGCCAGCACGTCTGCCTCGGCCTGCCAGCGGGGCCAGCGCACGGGATCGCTCAGGCGCAGGTGCACGCCCACTTCCGGGCCCTGCAGTTCGACGTCCACGGCAGGCTCCCGGTAGTGCTGCGCGCCCACGCTGGCAGACCATTGCCAGCGCAGGCCGCCTGCGTCGGCGGCCAACGCAGGCGAGGCGGGCGCCGGTGCGGCCGTGTCCGCCAGGGGCTGGGCCCCGGCCGATGGGGCCACAGCCAGCCAGGCGCAGGCGGCAGCGGCGCTGAACCGGCGGACGAGGCCGGCGCGTGCGGGGGCGGCCAGGGCAGGGTGGATCATTGCAGCATTGTCAACAAATGCCATTGCCCACGTGTCAGCGGGTGTCGATCGCATCCGGCCGATGGCCTCCCGCAAGCCGCTTGCGCCAATAATCGCTCCCCATGTCCGCACCCGCCTCGCCACGCATCGTCCTGGCCACGCTCAACGCCAAGTACATCCATGCCTCGCTCGGGCTGCGCTGCCTGTTGGCCAACATGGACCGCCATGGCCGCCCCGGGCTGCGCAGCCAAACGCTGCTGCGCGAGTACGTGATCGCGCAAAAGCCGGTGCAGATCGTGGAAGACCTGCTGGCGCTCAACCCCGAAGTGATCGGCCTGGGGGTGTACATCTGGAACGCCGTGCCCACCCTGCAGGTGGTGCGGCTGCTCAAGGCCCTGCGGCCCGGCATCAAGCTGGTGCTGGGCGGTCCGGAGGTGAGCCACGAGACCGAGCAGCAGGAACTCGGCCGCCTGGCCGACCACGTGATCACCGGCTGGGGGGACGTGAGCTTTCCCCGGCTCTGCCGCGCGCTGCTCGACGGCCCCGCGCCGCTCATGAAGGTCATCCCCGGCGAACAGCCGCCGCTGGCGGAACTGGCGCTGCCCTATGCCGAATACAGCGATGCCGACCTCCAGCAGCGCCTGTTGTACGTGGAGGCCTCGCGGGGTTGTCCTTTCAAGTGCGAGTTCTGCCTCAGCGCACTCGACAAGACCGCCTGGGCCTTCGAGCTCGACCGCTTCATGGCCGAACTGGAGGCTTTGCATGCGCGCGGCGCGCGGCACTTCAAATTCGTGGACCGCACCTTCAACCTGAAGATCGAGCATTCCACGCGCATCCTGCAGTTCTTCCTGGACCGCATGCGCACGCCCGACGGCACGCTGCCGGCGCACACCGACCTGTTCGTGCACTTCGAGGTGGTGCCCGACAACCTGCCCGAGCGGCTGAAGGCGCTCATCGCGCAGTTCCCGGCCGGCTCGCTGCAGTTCGAGGTCGGCATCCAGAGCTTCAACCCCGAGGTGCAGCAGCGCATCTCGCGCCGCCAGGACAACGACAAGACCTGCGAGAACCTGCGCTGGCTGGTGACCGAAAGCCGCGCGCATGTGCATGCCGACCTGATCTTTGGCCTGCCCGGCGAGACCCTGGAGAGCTTTGCCGCCGGCTTCGACCGGCTGCATGCGCTGGGGCCGCACGAAATCCAGCTCGGCATCCTGAAGCGCCTGCGCGGCGCGCCGATTGCACGCCACACCGAAGCCGCGGCCATGGTGTACGACCCCGAGCCGCCGTATGCCATCCTGCAGAACGACTGCGTGGACTTTCCCACGGTGCAGCGCATGCAGCGCCTGGCGCGCTACTGGGACCTGGTGGCCAACGCCGGCCGCTTCGCGCAGGGCCTGCAGCTGCTGTTGGCCGGGCCCTCGGCCTTTGGCGCGTTCATGGCCTTCAGCGACTGGCTCTGGCAGGCCACGGGCAAGACGCACGAGTTTGCGCACGAAAAGCTCGTGGACCTTTTGTTCGAGCACCTCACGCAGGCGCGCGGGCTGGCGCCCGATACCGTGCGCGCGGCGCTCCTGGCCGACTACCGCGCCAGCGGTGCCCGGGCCAAGCCCAGGTGCCTGGCGGCCCTTCTGGACAGCGCGCCGCAGGCCGGGCCTGCGCAGGGCGCACTGCGGGCCGAGCGCCAGGCCCGGCACGTGCAGCAGGCCCTGCGCGAGCAGATCCAAAAAGCCGCAGCCGCTGCATGAGCTGCGCGCGCCGCCGTCCGCGTCATACTTGCGCCTGAACTCAGCCGCACCCGCCATGAACCCAGCGACCCCCCTGCCCCGCCACTGGGCGCACCTGAAAAGCCCCGACTTTGCGCGCCTGGATGCCGCGCGCACCGTGGCCGTGCTGCCCGTGGCTGCCATCGAGCAGCACGGCCCGCACCTGCCGCTGAGCGTGGATGTGGACCTGCTCGAAGGCGTGATTGCGCACACCCTGCCGCACCTGGCGGCCGAGTGGCCCGTGCTGCTGCTGCCCACCCAGGCCGTGGGCCGCAGCATCGAGCACGAGACCTTCGCAGGCACGCTCACGCTGGAGGCTGACGCGCTCATCCAGGGCTGGATCCAGATTGGCGCGGGCGTGGCGCGCGCGGGCCTCCAAAAGCTCGTGCTGCTCAATTCGCACGGTGGCAACGTGTCCACGCTGGACATCGTGGGCCGCGAACTGCGCGCCCGCCACGGCCTCACGGTGCTGATGGTCCACACCTTCGGCCTGAAGCTGCCGGCCGAGGTCCAGGCGCTGTTCCCCCCCGAGGAGCACCGCTTCGGCGCACACGGCGGCGACATCGAGACCTCCATGATGCTGGCGCTGCACCCCGAGCGGGTGGACATGGCGCAGGCGCGCCACTTCGCCTCCAGCAGCCAGCAGCGCGCGCAGCGCCACGCCGTGCTGGGCGATGGCCAGAGCGCCCGGCTCGCCTGGGCCGTGCAGGACCTCAACCCCCTGGGCGCGGCCGGCAACGCGGCGGCTGCGACGGCCGACAAAGGCCGCGCGGTGCTGGACGCCTCGGGCCGCGTGCTGGCCCAGCTGCTGGCCGAGGCCTGTGAACTCCAGCCTTTCTGACGCGGGGCCGGCCTGCCGTTTTCCGAGTTAGCACCGCCTCACAGGGCACGCTTGCGATGACGCTCCCGGCCGTGGCACCGGAAGCCCGTTCCACCGGGCTCGGCCCAGCAAGCAACAGACACGTCTTGCCTGCTGCCGCTGGCCCCCCGGGATGGGCTGCTTTTGCCGCACTCATGCATGAGGACAACCCATGAACCCTTTTTGCCTGGTGATGACCACCACCGACGACGAAGCCCACGCCGAGTCGCTGGCCGCGCAGATCGTGGCCGCGCGCCTGGGCGCCTGCGTGCAGTTGCAGGCGATCAAGAGCTTCTATGAATGGCAAGGCCGGCCCGAGGTGTCCCGGGAGTGGCTGCTCATGGTCAAGACGCGCGAGCCGCTCTATCAAGCGCTTGAGCGCTTCATCCGCGCCCACCATCACTACGAGACCCCCGAGGTGTTGTGCCTGCCGATCACGGCCGGTGCGGCGGACTACCTGGCTTGGGTGAGGACGCAGACCACGCCGCCGCTCGAGGCCTGAGGCACGGTCCGCGACACCCCTTGAGCGATTCCGCGCTGCGCCACGGCCGTTGAACCCAAGCGAGCCGCGGCCCTGCGCCTTGGCTGTGCGCAGGCTCTCACTCGACGCCCAGGGCTTGGGCTCCTGCAGGCGGCCTGGGGTGGTGAAGAGCCCGCGGTCTCAGGCGTAAGTGACCCAGTCCGCGTAAGCCGGGCCGTCCAGGTGCGGCAGGGTGTTGTAGGTCAGCAGGGCGTGCCGCTTGGGGTTGAACTCGAACTCGGTGACGGATGCATTGCGGATGCGCAGGTTCAGCTCGATGGTCGCCTCCGGCGGCATGCCCAGCACCTGGCCGACGGCGGTGGCGATCGGCCCGCCGCTGGAGACCAGCAGCACCGCGCCTGTGTGATCGGCGCGCACCCGGTCCAGCACGGCGCGGATGCCAGCTGCCCAGTCGGCATACCGGGGCATGCCCGCCGGCTCGGTGTGCCCGGCCATCCAGGCCTGCATGGCGCGCCTCAGCAGCTGAAAGTGGTGGCGGTAGAGCTCGGGCGTGTCGGGCCTGGCCAGTGGTTCGGGGTGCACGGTGGCGATCAGCGCATGGCTGTCGTACTCGTTCAGGCCCGGCAGGGCCAAGGCGGGCAGGGGCTCGCCCAGGCCCTGGGCGATGCCCGCATGCGTCTGCCGCTGCCTTTGCAATGTGCCGGTGAACGCGGCCTCGAAGCGCAGGCCCTTGCCCTGGAAGTACTCGCCCAGGCGCTGCGCCTGCCGCTGGCCGAGTTCACTGAGCTGGTCATAGTTGTCGGCGCCGAAGGAGGCCTGGCCGTGGCGCACGAGGTAGAGCGTTCCCATGCCCAAATTGTCGGCACCGTCCGCCAGGCCGGCAGTCGCCGCCGGGACCGTCGCGCCAGGGCCGCCCGAGCGGCGCAGCCCGTCTGGCCCTGCGGGCCGTCCCGCGGCCGGTCTGGCCAGCGCCAAAGCCGGGCCGGGTCAGGCCGTTCCAGGCCGGGCAAGCCGGGCAAGCCGTGCAGCCTTGCCGTCCGGGCGACCATCGCCACGCGTGCTGACCGCATTGGCTGCGCCAACTGCGCCGTCCAAGCCGTCCAAGCCGTCCAAGCCGTCCAAGCCGTCCAAGCCGTCCAAGCCGTCCAAG
>CAYVGD010000008.1:0-13244 GCA_964450095.1 uncultured Polaromonas sp. | reverse complement strand
CCGTCAGCACCCCCCAGTCATTCGTGCCATCCGCTCAGCCGGAGCCCAGCCCCTGGGCTCTCCCTGGCCCGGCGAATGGTTTTCGTCCTGGTGTGCAGTCCCGCCCCGGCGGGGCACCGTGTCTTTGCATGCGCCTGTCTTCCGGGCCGCTCGTTTGCGCCCGGGCTGGTCTGCCCGTCGGCTCCTTGCCTCCGCGACCCGCAGTGCTGCGCGGGCTCCTGCCCTGTCAGCGCCTCAGAGCCGCACGCGGCCGTCCACGCAGGTGACCGATTCGCCGCCCACCCACACCTGGCCCGCGTCGTCACGCCGCAGGTGCACGTATCCGGCGCGGCCCAGGCAGACGCCTTGCGAAGCGATGTACTGCCCGGGCATCAGCCCCTCGGCCATGAGCCACTGCGCCAGGCTGGCGTTGAGGCTGCCGGTGACCGGGTCTTCGTCGACGCCGATGGGCGCGGCAAAGCCGCGCACCTCCAGGTCCGGCGCAGGCGCCGCCGTCCGTTCGCTGGCGGAAAACGCCCGGGCTTCGCGGTTGCGCCGGGCGATCAGTGGCACCCCCGCGTCCTGCGCATGGCGGGCAGCCACGCCCACTTTGGCGCCCAGCGCCACCAGGCGGGCGTGGTCTGGCTGCAGGGCCAGCACGGTCTCGGGCGCATCCAGCAGCAAGCCGTGCCACACCGGGCCGTTGTCCAGCCGTTGCGAGGCCAGCACCTGCGCGGGCGCAAGGCCCAGCGCCGCGGTGATGCCCTGCAGCAGCTCAGGCTCGATGGTGCGGCGCTCCAGACGCGGCGCGGCAAACGCCAGGCGCGGGCCCTCGCGCCGGATCTTGACCAGGCCCACGGCGCACTGCTGAACGATGAATTCACTGTCCCGGGGCTGGCCGCCGGCTTCCAGCCAGGCATGGCAGCTGCCCAGCGTCGGATGCCCGGCAAAAGGCAACTCGCCCCCGGGCGTGAAGATGCGCAGCGCGTAGTCGGCGCCGGGTTCCGAGGGCGGCAGCAGGAAGGTCGTCTCAGACAGGTTCGTCCAGCGGGCAAAGCGCTGCATCGCGTCCTCGCCCAAAGCCTGGCCCTCCAGCACAACGGCCAAAGGGTTGCCCCAATAAGGCTGGGGCGTGAACACATCGACTTGCTTGAAGGATCTCATCGTGGGCCTTCCGCGGGCCCGTAGAACACCACCCAGGTGGCGAAGTCGGGGCTGAAATTTTCAAACCGGTGCTCGGTGCCTGCGGCCACGAAGAACACGTCGCCCGGCTCGGCCTCAAAACGCTGGCTGTTGATCACCAACTCGCCGCGTCCGCGCTGCACGAAGTAGAGTTCGTCCTGTGCATGCGGCTGCTGCCGGTCGCGCCCGTCGGCGTTACTGCCGGGGGCGTAGATTTCCAGGCTCATGCTGCCGCCGGCCAGCATGGTGGCAAAGGGCAGGCCTTCGGGGTAGAGCTCGGTGGGGGCGCCGGGCAGGCGCGCCAGGGCTTGAGAAAGAGACGCTTTCATGCAGGAATCCTTGAAGATGGCGTGGCCAGGCGGCGCCCCATCAGCACGGTGGCGACCACGGCAACGCCAAAGCCCAGGGTCAGCGCGTCCAGGCGCTCGCCCAGCAGGGGCACGGCCACCAGCATGGACAGAAAAGGCTGCAGCAGTTGAACCTGGCTCACGCGCACCGTGCCGCCAAGGGCCAGGCCCCGGTACCAGGCGAAAAAGCCCAGCCACATGGAAAACAGCGCTAGGTACCCCAGCGCGGCCCAGGGTGTGGTGCCCACGGCCTGCGCGGGCCAGCTCAGCCACGCGCCCGGTACCGTGAGCGGCAGCGAGATCAGCAGCGCCCAGCAGATCACCTGCTCGGCCGGGAGCCGGCTTGCCAGGCGCGCGCCCCAGCCGTAGCCCACGGCAGCGCAGCCCATGCCCAGCAGGAGCAGGGCGTCGGCCGGGTGGAGTGCCAGGCTCGCGCCCGGTGCGCGCAGCAGCGCGAACCCCACCACCAGGGCGCTGCCCAGCACAGCGCAGACCCAGAACGCCAGTGGCGGGCGCTGGCGGTGCAGCAGCGCGCCCACGGCAGCGGTGGCCAGCGGCAGAACGCCCACCATCACGCTGGCGTGCACGGCCTCTACATGCCGCATGGCCAGCGAGGTGAACACCGGAAAGCCGAACACCACGCCCAGCGACACCACGACCAGCGGCCCCCAGTCCTGGCGGGCCGGCCAGGCCGCCCGCACCCAGGCCAGGTACAGCGCCGACAGGCCCGCCGCGATCACCGCACGGGCCATGGCCACGAAGCTGCCCGACAGCAGCGGGGCCTCGGGCGTGCCCACGGCCAGGCGGGTCATGGGCAGGGTGACCGAGAAGATGGCCACGCCCACCAGGCCCAGCCAAAGCCCACGGCCAGCCGCTGGGGCAGCACTCATCGCAGCAGCATCCACACGCCCGTGGCAGCCAGCACGGCGGCCATCAGGCGGTTGAAGGCCACCAGCCGCCCCGCCGTGCCGTCGGGGCCGGCCAGCCAGCCGCGCAGCAGCGAGCCGACCAGGGCATAGGTCAGGTTGCTGGAAAACGCGTAGAACAGCATCACCGGCAGCACCCAGGCAAAGCGCAGCGCCGGTTCGGCCTGGCCGGCGATCCAGCCGCTGGTGATGGCCAGGGCCAGCATCCAGGCCTTGATGTTGACGAACTGCAGCGCCACGCCCTGGGCGAAGCCAACCTGGAGCGCGCCATCCCCGGCCTGGGCGAGCTGACGGGTCTGCGCCAGCTTCCAGGCCAGCCACCACAGGTAGCCCACGCCCACGCCCTTGATGCCCCAGGCCAGGGCCGGGATGGCCAGCACCAGGGCCCCCAGGCCCAGCGCGCAAAGCGTCAGCAGCACCGCCCAGCCCACGGGCACCGAGCAGACGAAGGGCAGGGCGCGCCGGAGACCCAGGTTGGCCGCCAGCGCCGTGGACAGCGTGGTGTTGGGACCGGGCGTGAAGGTCATGGCGGTGGCCAGCACCACCAAGGCCCAGAATTCGGACAGCGGCATGGGGGAAATGGGAGCCGGGGCGTCCGGCAGAGTTGGGGGCCTGATGGTAGTGCAGTGTCCGCGGGCCGGTGCCATGGTCGGGCTCTTGAAAACCCGGCCGTGGCCCCCATCTCGGCCCGCATGAGCAAGCAAACCCATTCCTTCCAGGCCGAGGTGGCCCAGCTGCTGCAGCTGGTCACGCACTCGCTGTATTCCAACCCCGACATCTTCCTGCGGGAGCTGATCTCCAACGCATCGGATGCCTGCGACAAGCTGCGCTTCGAGGCCCTGAACAACAGCGCGCTGTTCGAGGACGCGCCCGAGCTGCAGGTGAAGGTGAGCTTCGACAAGGCGGCCCGAACGCTCACCATCCAGGACAACGGCATCGGCCTGTCCCGGCAGGAAGCCATGGACAACCTGGGCACGATCGCCAAGAGCGGCACCCGCGAGTTCGTGGCCAAGCTCTCGGGCGAGCAAAAGACCGACGCGCAGCTCATCGGCCAGTTCGGCGTGGGCTTTTATTCGGGCTTCATCGTCGCTGACCAGATCACCGTGGAAAGCCGCCGTGCCGGCGCACAGGCCGCCGAAGGCGTGCGCTGGACCAGCCGCGGCACCGGCGACTTCGAGGTGGAGGACATCACCCGCACCGAGCGCGGCACCAGCATCATCCTGCACCTCAAGGACGACGCCAGCGACTACCTCAACGCCTGGAAGCTCAAGGGCATCGTCAACAAGTATTCCGACCACATCTCGCTGCCCATCCTCATGCCCAAGGAGGAATGGAAGGAGGGCGAAAACGACCAGCCCGGCGAGATGGTGCAAACCGGCGAATGGGAGACCGTGAACCAGGCCACCGCCTTGTGGACCCGGCCCAAGAAGGACATCACGGCCGAGCAGTACGACGAGTTCTACAAGCAGATCGCGCACGACTTCGAGCCGCCACTGGCGCATTCGCACAACCGCGTGGAAGGCGGCACCGAGTACACGCAGTTGCTCTACATCCCGGCCAAGGCGCCGGGGGACCTCTACAACCGCGAAAAAGCCGCGGGCGTGAAGCTCTACGTCAAGCGCGTGTTCATCATGGACGACGCCGAGGCGCTGCTGCCGGTGTACCTGCGCTTCGTCAAGGGCGTGGTCGACTCGGCCGACCTGCCGCTCAATGTGTCGCGCGAGATCCTGCAGGAAAGCCGCGCGGTCAAGGCCATTCGCGAGGGCAACACCCGCCGCGTGCTGTCCATGATCGAGGACCTGGCCGCCAACGAGCCTGAAAAATTCAAGACCTTCTACGCCGAGTTCGGCGCAGTGCTGAAAGAAGGCCTGGGCGAGGATTTCGCCAACCGCGACCGCCTGGCCAAGCTGCTGCGCTTTGCGTCTTCGACCACCGACACGGTGAGCGTGGGCCTGGCCGACTACAAGGCCCGCATGAAGGAAGGCCAGGAAGCGATCTACTACATCACCGCGGACACGCAGGCCGCCGCCAAGAACAGCCCGCAGCTGGAGATTTTCCGCAAGAAGGGGCTGGAGGTGCTGCTCATGACCGACCGGGTCGACGAGTGGGCGCTGTCGTTCCTCCATGAGTTCGACGGCACTCCGATGCAGTCGGTTGCCAAGGGCCAGGTGGACCTCGGCAAGCTGCAGGACGAAGAGGAAAAGAAAGCCGCGGAAGAGGCCGAAGCCCAGTTCAAGCCCGTGCTGGAAAGGCTCAAGGAGTCGCTCAAGGACAAGGCCGCCGACGTGCGCGCCACCACGCGCCTGGTGGATTCCCCGGCGTGCCTGGTGGTGCAGGACGGCGGCATGTCCATGCAGCTGGCCCGCATGCTCAAGGCCGCCGGCCAGAGCGCACCCAGCGTCAAGCCCATCCTGGAAGTCAATGCGTCACACCCGCTGGTGAAGAAGCTCGAGGCAGGTGGCGACCATTTCGACGACTTCGCGCACATCCTGTTTGACCAGGCCCTGCTGGCCGAGGGCGGCCTGCCCGATGACCCGGCGGCCTATGTGCGGCGCGTCAACGCGCTGCTTGTCTGAGAGACCTGCGGCGCGTCAACGCGCTGCTTGTCTGAGAGACCTGCGGCGCGTCAACGCGCTGCTTGTCTGCGGGGCTGTGCGGTGCGTTAACGCGCGGCTCGTCTGAGGAACCTGCGGCGCATCAACGCGATGCTCGTCCGAGGGGCTCGCGACGCGATAACGCGAGGCTCGCCTGAAGTCATGGTGTGTCCTTGGCCGAAGGCGCAGGCTCATCGCCGCGTGGGTCAGGGTGTTCTCGCGCACTGCGCTGCAGTCACCAAGAAGCACCCGGCCGGTGCCGTGCCGCGCAGCCGCCTCGCTCAGGCTGCCTGCAGCCGGTGGAGCAGGCCCTGCACCGCGTGCGCCACGGTGGCCTGGCGCACGGCGTTGCGGTCGCCCGGAAACACCCGGCGCTCTGCGGACAGGCCCTGGGGCGTGGCCCAGGCCAGCCACACCGTGCCCACGGGTTTGTCGGCGCTGCCTCCGCTGGGCCCGGCAATGCCGGTCACGGCCATCGCCACCTGCGCGTGCGAGCGCTGCAGCGCGCCGGCGGCCATGGCCAGGGCCACGGGCTCGCTGACCGCGCCATGCAGTGCGATCAGGTCGGTGGGCACACCCAGCAGTTCTGTCTTGGCTTCGTTGGAGTAAGTGACGAAGCCGCGCTCGAACCATGCGCTCGATCCCGCCAGGTCGGTGCAGGCCGCAGCGATCATGCCGCCGGTGCAGCTTTCGGCGGTGGCCAGCATCAGGCCCTGCTGCTGCAGGGCCTGGGCGAGTCGGGAAAGGTCAGGGTGCATGGGGCTCATTTCGCGGTCGGCATCGTTGGGAAAGGCGCCCGTGCGGCGGTGGGGCAATGGGCCCACGCTTCAAGCGCTGCCAAAGAAGAAGATCCAGGCCGCCAGCACCAGCAGCGTGCAGAAGGCGGCCACCAGGTCGTCCAGCAGGATGCCCAGGCCGCCCCGGGCCCCAAAGCCCTTGAAGTGGCGGTCTGCCCAGGCCACGGGGCCGAACTTGACGGCATCGAAGAAGCGAAACAGCGCAAAGGCTGCCACCTGCATGCCCAGGCCGGCGGGTAGCACCAGCCACAGCACCAGCCAGAAGGCCACCACCTCGTCCCAGACGATGTGGCCGCAATCGCTCACGCCCAGGTGGGTGGACGTGACGGTGCAGGCCCACCAGCCGACCAGGAAAGAGACGGCGATCACGGCGCCCAGCACCGCGGGCGAGAGCAGCAGGTGCATCACCAGGAAGGCAAGCCAGGCCCAGAGCGTGCCCACGGTGCCCGGCGCCATGCGCCCCAGGCCCGAGCCCATGCCCAGCGCAATGAAGTGCGCCGGATGGGCGAGCAGGAAGCGCGCCGTGGGGCGGAAGATGGGCGCGCGCCCGGGGGCAGGCGTGGCGGGACTCAGCGAAGCCTCGGGCAGAGCGGTCATGCGGTGGTGCGGAAATGGTCAAAGGAGGTGTAGCGCTCGGCCGCCAGGGGCTGGCCCTGGGCGTCGACCAGCCGCAGGCCGGGCTGGGCGTCGATGCGCCCGATGCGCGCCACCGGCGTGCCTGCGGCCCGGGCCGCCGCCGCCACCTGGTCGCGCAGCGCTGGCGGGGCGGTGAAGGCCAGCTCGTAATCGTCGCCGCCCGCCAGCACGTGGGCCAGCGCATCGGTGTGCACCTGCGGCCAGGCAGGATGTTTCTGGGCTTCCAGCAGCGCCAGGCAGGCCGCGGCTTCCACCGTGGCGCCCACGCCCGAGGCGCGCAGCACATGGCCCAGGTCGCCAAGCAGGCCGTCGCTCAGGTCGATGGCGGCGTGCGCGATGCCGCGCAGCGCCAGCCCCAGCGCCACACGCGGTTCGGGCCGCTCCAGCCGCTGACGGGCCTGGGCCAGCAGCGCAGTCGGCAACTGCAGCCGCCCCTGCAGCGCATGCAGCGCCAGCTGCGCATCGCCCAGGCGGCCGCTCACGTAGAGGTCATCGCCTGCGCGGGCGTGTCGCCGCAGCAGAGGCTGGCCTTCGGTTTCGCCGAAGACGGTGATGCAGATGTTCAGGGGCCCGGCCGTGGTGTCGCCGCCGATGAGCTCGCAGCCGTGGGCATCGGCCAGGTTGAGCAGGCCACGCGCGAAGGCGGCCAGCCAGGCATCGTTCACCTGCGGCAGCGACAGTGCCAGGGTGAAGGCCAGCGGCCGGGCGCCGCAGGCGGCCAGGTCGCTCAGGTTCACCGCCAGGGCCTTGTGGCCCAGGCCTTCCGGGTCGGTGTCCTCCAGGAAGTGGCGGCCTGCCACCAGCATGTCGCACGAGGTCGCCAGTTGCGTGCCGGGGCGCAGGGCCAGGAGCGCGCAGTCATCGCCCACGCCCACCAGCGCCTGGCGGGCGGGCCGCGTGAAATGGCGCGCGATCAGGTCAAACTCACCCATGGGCGCGAGCATACCCGGCAGGCCGACAGGCCCGTGGGTTCAGTGCACCCGGCGCGGCGGGGCGCTGCCGGGGCTCGCCTCGAGCACGAACAGGGGGATCTCGGCCTCGAAGCGGGCGCCGTCCTCGGCCACGCAGAAGTAGCTGCCGTGCATGGTGCCACTGGCAGTGCGCAGGCGCGAGCCGCTGGTGTACTGGAAGGCCTCGCCCGGCCGCAGCAGCGGCTGCTGTCCGACCACGCCCAGGCCCTTGACTTCTTCGCTCAGCCCGTTGGCATCGACGATGACCCAGTGGCGCGAGATCAGTTGGGCGGCCACCTCGCCGGTGTTGGTGACGGTGACCGTGTAGGCAAAGGCATAGACGCCTTCATGCGGCGCCGATTGCTCGGGCAGGAAGCGGGGCTGGACTTCGCAGGCAAACGCGTACTTGGGCATGGACAGGGATGGTAACCAAGCCCCCAAACCCCGGGCCGGGCAGGGGGCAGGTGCCGGCGTCCGCCCGGCAGGGCCGCCGCCAGGCTGAGACAATCGGTGCCGCCCCGCCCGGGCCTTCTTTGCCAACCTCGCAGCCGACCTTTCCGTGCCCACGACCATGACCACCTACCGCATTGCCCCTTCCATCCTGTCTGCCGATTTCGCACGCCTGGGCGAGGAGGTGCGCCACGTGATCGCCGCCGGTGCCGACTGGATCCACTTCGACGTGATGGACAACCATTACGTGCCCAACCTCACCTTCGGCCCCATGATCTGCAGTGCGCTCAAGCCGCACGCAGTCACGCCCGAGGGCCGGCCAGTGCCGATCGACGTGCACCTGATGGTGCAGCCAGTGGACGATCTGGCGGCGGCCTTTGCCAAGGCCGGCGCCGACCTGATCAGTTTCCATCCCGACGCCTCCACCCATGTGCATCGCAGCGTCCAGGCGATCAAGGCCGCTGGCTGCAAGGCCGGACTGACCTTCAACCCGGCCGCGTCCCTGGACGTGCTGGACTGGGTGATCGATGACATCGACCTCATCCTCATCATGAGCGTGAACCCGGGCTTCGGGGGCCAGGGCTTCATCGATTCGGCGCTGCGCAAGGTCGAGCAGGCCCGCAAGCGCATCGAGGCCTCGGGCCGCGACATCCGCCTGGAGGTGGACGGCGGCATCAAGGCCGACAACATCGCCCGCGTGGCCTCGGCAGGCGCCGACACCTTCGTGGCGGGCAGCGCCATCTTCGGTCAGAGCGATTACCGCGCCGTGATCGACGCCATGCGCGCCCACTTGGCCACGGTGGGCCGTTGAGCGGGCACGGCTGCCGCGACGGGCCGTGTTAAATGTCGATAAATATTCGCGAAATCAATCCTTTTTTACTGCGCAGTTGACGTTTGAGGTTTTTCGCGGCCTACCATGCCCAGCCATTGCGCGCGAGGCCCGCTCCCCGGACGGCGCCGCCGCCGCGTTTTCTTCAAAGGGAGCCGAGCATGCGCATCGCCGTATTGGAAGACGACACCAGCCAGCGCGACTGGATGAACTCCTTCCTGATTGCCCTTGGGCATGTGTGCCATCCGTACCCCAACGGCCAGAGCCTGATGCGGGACCTGCGCCGCGAGAGCTTTGACCTGCTGGTGATGGACTGGAACCTGCCCGACATGTCGGGCCTGGACGTGGTGCGTTGGGTGCGCGCCAACCTCAGTTCGCGCGTGCCGGTGCTGTTCGTCACCAGCCATGTCGAGGAGTCCGACCTGGTGGAGGCGCTCAAGGCCGGCGCCGACGACTACATGACCAAACCGGTGCGCGTGCCCGAACTGATGGCGCGGCTGCACGCCCTGATCCGCCGGGCCTATCCCCAGCAGGCCGGCGAAACGCTGGTGGTGGGCGATTACCTGTTCGACCAGAACGCCAAGACGCTGACCATGCGCGGCGAGCCGGTGGAGCTCAAGCACCGCGAGTACGAACTGGCCTACCTGCTCTTTTCGCGCATGGGCGAGCTGCTGTCGCGCAAATACCTCCAGGAAAGCGTGTGGGGCGGGCAGGCCGACGTGGTCTCGCGCACGCTGGACACGCACGTCTCGCGGCTTCGCATGAAGCTGGACCTGCGGCCCGAGAACGGGTTCCGGCTGAGTTCGGTTTACAGCCTGGGCTACAGGCTGGAGGCGCTCAACGGTCAGCAGCCTGCCATCGGCCTGGCGCATGAGTCGGGCGCTACACTGCCCGGCGCCTTGTCCGCTGGCAGGCGCCCCG
Organism: uncultured Polaromonas sp.; assembly: GCA_964450095.1. GTDB lineage: Bacteria > Pseudomonadota > Gammaproteobacteria > Burkholderiales > Burkholderiaceae_C > Polaromonas. The sequence goes on along the minus strand of CAYVGD010000008.1, from coordinate 3,633 downwards.
ACCACCCGGCCATGAGCACCTCCTGAAGCGGCCCCGCTGCCCCGCCGGGCCGGGCCGGGCGGGGTGCTGGGGCCCTGCCTCCAGCCCAGCCCGCCCTGACCGCATGAACCCTCCAGCCCTGTCTCGCACCGCCGTCACCCCCCTGCTGGACGGCAGCGATGCCGTCGTGCTCGGCCGCGACGGCACGCTGGTGGACACCCTGGGCGACTTCCACGTTGCGCTCACCGCCGCCCTGCAAGAGATCGCGGGCCTCGTCCCGCGCCTGCACCGCCTGACCCCTCAGGCCGTGGAGGCCATGGTCGGGAAGGGGTCGGAACACCTCATCCGCCAGGCCCTGGCCCATGTGCTGCCCGAGGCGGCCGAGCTGCGCGCAACGCAGGCCGACACCGGGCGCGAGGAGGCCCTGCAGCGGCTGTTTGCGCCTGCGTTTTCCGCCTACCAGAAGCACTACGCGCGCATCAACGGCTTGCATGCGCACACCTACCCGGGCGTGGAGCCGGGGCTGGCCGCGCTGGCGCGCAGCGGCCGGCCGCTGGCCTGCCTGACCAACAAGCCGCAGTCGTTCGCGCAGGAGTTGCTGGCCCGCAAAAACCTGCTGGGGTGCTTTGTTCATGTCTTCGGGGGCGACTCCTTCGAGCGCAAGAAACCCGACCCGCTGCCGCTGCTGAAAACCTGCGAGGCCCTGGGTACACGTCCCGAGCGGACCCTGATGGTGGGCGATTCGGTCAACGACGCCCAGGCCGCGCGCGCGGCCGGCTGCCGCGTGGTGCTGGTGAGCTACGGCTACAACCACGGCCTGCCGGTGGCCAGTGTCGATGCGGACGGTTGCATCGATTCCCTGGCCGACCTGGCGTGAAGCGCAGGCCGGGGGCCGAAAGTCGCTTTGCTAAACTGCCACGCATGTTCATCCACCACATCGTCCGAACGGGGTCCAGCGACCGTGGAGCCTGGCCCTGGCGTCGCTTTCTGTCCCTGCGCGACTGACGATGGCGTGAAGGCTGCCCGCCCGGGCTGCCGGTCTTTGACGGACTCACCTTTCCCAGCGCGCACCCCCTGACGCGCTGAAGCGTTGCCAGCTTCGGCACCGGCCTGCAACAGGCCCGACTGAAAAACGCGACCTGGGCCCTTTCCGCGGCGGCCCAGGTACCCCAGGAGCCCAGTCCGTGATCTCAGAACTTGAATTCAAGAGCCTGGCCAGCCAAGGCTACAACCGCATTCCCCTGCTGCTTGAGGCCTTTGCCGACCTCGAAACGCCGCTGTCGCTCTACCTCAAGCTCGCCTTCAGCAGGGACGGCGGCAAGTACAGCTTCCTCCTCGAGTCGGTGGTGGGTGGCGAGCGCTTTGGCCGCTACAGCTTCATCGGCCTTCCGGCGCGCACCTTCATCCGCGCCAGCGGTTTCGGCGCTGACCAGCGCACCGAGGTGGTGACCGATGGGCAGGTGGTGGAGACCTCGGGCGAGAACCCGCTGGACTTCATCGCGGCTTACCAAAAGCGCTTCAAGGTGGCGCTGCGGCCGGGCCTGCCCCGCTTTTGCGGCGGTCTGGCCGGTTATTTCGGCTACGACACGGTGCGCTACATCGAGAAAAAGCTCCAGGCCTCCTGCCCCCCCGACACCCTGGGCTGCCCCGACATCCTGCTGCTGCAGTGCGAAGAACTGGCCGTCATCGACAACCTCTCGGGCAAGCTCTACCTCATGGTCTACGCCGACCCGGCGCAGCCCGAGGCCTACGCCAATGCCAAGAAGCGGCTGCGGGCCTTGAAGGACCAGCTGCAGTATTCGGTGAGCGCGCCCCAGGTGCGTGCCACGCAAAGCCACCCGGCCGAGCGTGAATTTCCCAAGGCGCAGTACCTCCGGGCCGTGGAGCGTGCCAAGGAGCTGATCGCCGCCGGCGATTTCATGCAGGTGCAGGTGGGCCAGCGCATCAAGAAGCGCTACACCGAGTCGCCGCTGTCGCTGTACCGTGCGCTGCGCTCGCTCAACCCCAGCCCCTACATGTACTACTACCACTTCGGTGACTTCCATGTGGTGGGGGCCAGCCCCGAGATCCTGGTGCGCCAGGAAAGCGTCGAAGAGGGCACCAAGATCACCATCCGCCCGCTGGCCGGCACCCGGCCGCGCGGCGCCACGCCGGAAAAGGACAAGGCCGCCGAGCAGGAACTGCTGTCCGATCCGAAGGAGCGCGCCGAGCACGTGATGCTCATCGACCTGGCGCGCAACGACATCGGCCGCGTCTCGCGCACCGGTTCGGTGAAGGTGACCGAGGCTTTCGTGGTCGAGCGCTACAGCCACGTGATGCACATCGTGAGCAACGTCGAAGGCCTGCTCGAGGACGGCATGAGCAACATGGACGTGCTCAAGGCCACCTTCCCGGCCGGCACGCTCACCGGCGCACCCAAGGTGCACGCGATGGAGCTGATCGACCAGCTCGAGCCCAGCAAGCGCGGCCTCTATGGCGGCGCCTGCGGCTACCTCAGCTTCGCCGGCGACATGGACGTGGCCATCGCCATCCGCACCGGCATCGTCAAGGACCAGACGCTGTATGTGCAGGCCGCAGCCGGGGTGGTGGCCGACTCGGTGCCTGAGTTGGAGTGGAAGGAAACCGAAGCCAAGGCGCGCGCGCTGCTGCGCGCCAGCGAACTCGTCGAGGAGGGTCTGGAATGAGTGCCAAGGGCATGAAGGTGCTGATGGTCGACAACTACGACAGCTTCACCTACAACATCGTTCAGTACTTCGGCGAGCTGGGCGCTCAGGTCCAGGTGGTGCGCAACGACGAGATGGGCGTGGCCGACCTCGAACGGCTCGACTTCGAGCGGCTCGTGATCTCGCCCGGCCCGTGCTCGCCGGCCGAGGCGGGCATCTCGGTGCCGGCCATCCGCCATTTCGCGGGCAAGGTGCCCATCTTGGGCGTGTGCCTGGGCCACCAGTCCATCGGTGCGGCCTTCGGCGGCAAGATCATCCGCGCGCAGCAGCTCATGCACGGCAAGACCAGCGAGATCAGCACCACGCGCGAGGGCGTCTTCGCGGGCCTGCCCGAGCGCTTCGTGGTCAACCGCTACCACTCGCTGGCCATTGAGCGTGGCAGTTGCCCGGCCGAGCTGGAGGTCACCGCCTGGACCGAGGACGGCGAGATCATGGGCGTGCGGCACCGGAGCCTGCCCATCCAGGGGGTGCAGTTCCATCCGGAATCCATCCTCACCGAGCACGGCCATGCCCTGCTCGACAACTTTCTGAAGCAGGCCTGAGCCCCGCCCCAGGCTTGCAAGCACCGGCCATGCCTGACAGTTCCACCCTGCTTCTCTTCATCGCCGCCGGCTGGCTGCTCAACCTCACGCCCGGGCCGGACGTGCTCTACATCGTGAGCCATTCCCTGCGCCACGGCCTGCGCGCGGGCCTGGCTGCGGCGGTGGGCATCGTCAGCGGCTGCTTCGTGCATGTGCTGGCGGCTGCGCTGGGGGTGGGTGCGCTGCTGGCGGCGTCCAGCGCTGCCTTCACTGCGCTCAAGTGGGCCGGGGCGGCCTACCTCGTGTGGACGGGCATCCGGCTGCTGCGTGGGCCCCAGGGCGTCGCGCAGCCGCTGGACGCAGCCGTGCTGCGGCCGTCGGCCCGTGACCCGGTGCCTGGACCGGTGGAC
>CAYVGD010000007.1:0-21905 GCA_964450095.1 uncultured Polaromonas sp. | reverse complement strand
GGTAGTTCAGTTGGTTAGAATACCGGCCTGTCACGCCGGGGGTCGCGGGTTCGAGCCCCGTCCACTCCGCCAAATCAAAACCCCTGCAGGGTAACTTGCAGGGGTTTTTGTTTTTCCGGCGTGCGTTCGACGCTGGGCTCGCCCGGCCCCCATGGCCATTACCCCACTAGGCATTCAGCCGCGCATCGGCCCAGGCGTTGCCAGCAGTTGCACGGCCTCCCGCAATGAAGCGGGCATGTCCTGCGCGCGCTGAACCCGGGGATGGGCGCTGTAGCGTTGGCCTGCGGGCAGCAGGTGCAGCCGCACGCCCAGCATCTCGAGGCGCTCGCGCGCCTGGATCAGGTGGGTGTTGGTGCGCATCTGCCGCCCGTCCACCACCGTGACCGCACCCTGGCCGATCACCTCGATCGCGGTGGCCCGCTCGATCACCAGCGCGGTGTCCTCGTCGATGCCCACGCCCAGCAGGTCGGGCCGCTGCGCCACCGCCGACAGCAGCCTGCCCAACCGTCCGCGTTCGGAAAAATGCTGGTCGATGATGGCCTGCGGCACGAAGCCCAGGCCCAGGTCCAGGTCGGCCGCTTCCTTCTCCGGCAGCCGGATCGCCTCGCCCTGCGCCAGCATCTGGCGCGACATCACGGCTGCACCCGCGCTGGTGCCGCCCACGCAGCAGCCTCGCAGGTGGAATGCCCGGTGCAGCGCGCCGTAGGCCCGGGTCTCCCACAGCCGCGCCATCAGGCGGTTCTGGTCGCCGCCGGAAAGAAAGATGCCGTCGGCCTCCAGGATCATGTCGCTCACGGCGCTGCTGTCGGCCGCCTCGCGGTCGGGCACGGGAATCAGCGCGCAGTCACTCACGCCCATCTCCCCGAAGGCCTGCGCGTACGCCGACCACGATGCCTCCGGGTTGGCGCTGGCGGCCGCGATCAGCCGGATGCGGCTGCCGATGCCGCCGCTCAGTTCCACGAAGCGGCTGAGCACGGCCTTGTCGCCACGCAGGTCCATGGCGCCACCCACGATCACCAGGTGACCGATGCGCCGCTCGGCTGCCGCATCCGCAGACGCGCCCAGCCAGCCCAGTCCGGCCAGCCCCGCGGCGACGAAGGATCGCCGGCTCAGAGAGGGCGCGCTCATGCCGGCTGCGCGGCAATCTGCCGCAGGGCCTGCTCGAACACCTCGGGCGGCTGGCCGCCGGAGATCAGGTGCTTGCGACCGATCACCACCGCAGGCACCGACCGGATGCCCGCCGCCTGGAAAAAGCGTTCGGCCTCCTCCACGTCGCTGTCGCATTGGCCGGAAGCCAGAATCTGCGCGGCTTCCTGCGCATCGAGCCCTGCCGCCTGGGCTGCGCGGCACAGCACAGCGTGGTCGTCCATCGGCTCCTGCCTGCCGTGGCAAGCCTCCAGCAAAGCGAGCTTGAGCGCCAACTGCTTGTCGGCGTCGATCGTGCCTGCCCAGTGCAGCAGGCGGTGCGCGTCGCGCGTGTTGTAGATGCGGCCCCGTCCCTCGGGGTGGAAGGCAAAGCCGACCTGCGCGCCGCGCTCGGCGATCACGCGCCGGATCTCGGCCTGTTGCTCGGGCGTGGAGCCGTATTTCTGATTGAGGTGCTCACCCATGTCCTGCCCACCGGGCGGCATGTGCGGGTTCAGCTCGAAGGGCTGCATCCGCAGCTGCACCTGGATGTCCGGCCCCAGCGCCTGCAGCGCCTGCTGCAGTGACTTCAGCCCCACCGCGCACCAGGGGCAGGACACATCGGAGACGAAATCGATCTGGAGCAGGGCGGTCATGGGCTGGGGCGGGGCTTTTCAGGGGGCGGCGCATGGTACCTGCTTGGAAGTGGCTTTTTGCAGGAAACCCCTCAGGGGCCGGCCCGCGCCTCGCGTGCGCGCCACCATTTGCGTCGCTCATTGAGCCGTTCAAAGGGGAAAAGGCCGCCCAGCGCGCCCCCCAGCGATGACAGGTTGCCCACCGCGCGCACCGCCTCCAGCGCGAACTCCTGCACCACGCGGCGCTCGCTCACCTCGCGGCCCTCGTTGATGCGCGACAGCGCATGCATCACATACAGGCCCATCATGGCCGACAGCGCGAACAGGAACTCCCAGTGCGCAAAGCTCAGGAGCCGCACCTCCTCGGTGCCGCCCGGCGAGCTCCAGCGCACCACGGCCGACAGCTCCAGCGCCTGGAAGGCCTGCGCCAGCGCGCCCGCCACCACCGGCGCCAGCCCGCCCGTGACCGCGCAGACCAGGCCGATGGCTGCCAGGTAGGCCGTGCCCTGGCCCTGGGGCGCCAGCTTCAGGCCCAGGTTGCCCATGGCCAGCCCGATCCCCCCCGTGGCCACACCCAGGATGAGGTGGATCAGGTACAGCAGCGTCAGTTGCCAGGCTGCGCTGTCCACCGCATCGGCCAGCACCAGGGCCAGCATGCACACGAAGTGCACCGGCAGCGCCACGGCCAGCACCGCCTTGTTCGACAGCCGGTCCGACAGCCGTCCCCACAGGTAGAGTGTGAGCGCATTGGCCAGCTGGCTGGTGATGGACAGCAGCGTGACCGTGCTGATCGAGTAGCCCCGCTGCTCGATCAGGTACACCGTGAGAAAGGGCCCGGTCACGTTCGAGGCCACGGTCCAGGCGCCCATGAACAGCAGCAGCTTGCGGAAATTGGTGTCGTGGAACGGCCCCCAGAGCTGCTGCGCCATCGGCCGCTCGGGCCCGGCGTTGAGCATTTGCGGCTCGGGTGCGCGGGCCAGGTACCAGGAGCTCACAAAGCCCGTGAGCCCCGCGATCACGAAGGCTGCGCTGTAGGCCGACAGCGGCTGCTCGAACAGCCCGCGGTCCACCAATGCGCCGGCAGCCAGCGTGGCCGCGCAGGCCATGAGCGTGCCCGAAAACAGCCGGCGCGCGAAGAAGTGGCCCAGCTCGCCCGGCGGGATCAGCTGGTGCAGCCAGGAGTTCACTGCGCAGCCGCCCACCGCATGCAGCAGCGAAATCAGCACGTGCGCGGCGATCAGCAGCTGCAGCGCCGCCGGCAGGCTGGGCAGCAGCGGCAGCAGCGCCAGCGAGGCGATCAGCACGCGCGCGGCGGTGATGGTGAGCACGCCGATCAGCCGCCGCCTTCGCAGCCGCTCAATGAGCAGCGTGGCCGGCAGCTGCGCGGCCTGCGTGATGAAGGGAATCGAGGCCAGCAGCCCCACCTGCACGGGGCTGGCGCCCAGGGCCAGCGCAAACGCCACCAGGATGACGCCGCCGGAGAACGCGCCGGTGATGCTGGCCCAGGCCAGGTCGCGCACCAGCAACTGCTGCCCGCGCGCCAGTTGCTCGGCCGAGATGGAGGGCAGGGGGGCGAGCATCCGGTCTGGCGTTGGGGTGTCGGGCTGAAAAGGCTTTCGAGACTAAGCGCGGCGCCCCAGCCCCCGGCTGCGTCACGTGCCCATGGGCGTGTCAGACGCGCGCCGGGCTGGGGCGCTGCGCAGCGGTCCGGCGGTGGCCCGGGGCCGCAGCCCGGCGGCAGCGCTGCGCCACGGAAGCCGCCGCCCCCGCGCCACCCTGGACTTGCCAAGGCCGCGCTGGTCCGGCTTGGCTTGGCTTGGCTTGGCTTGGCTCGGCTCGGCTCGGCTCGGCTCGGCTCGGTCCTGTCTGGTCCTGTCTGGTCCTGTCTGGTCCTGTCTGGTCCTGTCCGGTCCTGCTGGGCCCAGGCCATGTCGTGGGTATGACGCGATCAGGTCGCAGTCAGATTCCCTTTCCATCGCGGATCGACTGCGCCTCGATCGCGCCTGCATCTCGGCCTGGCCCCAGCCCTCTTGGCCTCAGGTCTGTGCCTGCGCCGTGCCCGCCTGGGCCGCGCTTGCCCCCGCCCTGGCAGTTCCCGGTGCAGCGTATTCGCCGCCGCCAAAGAAGGCCAGGATCTCAGCCGCCTGGGCGCGGGCGTCGCGCCGCCCCAGCGCAATCAGCGCCTGGGTGTAGGGCGCCTCGAACAGCAGGTAGCTCAGCAGCGCGCCGGCCTGGCCGGAGGCGGCGCCGACGGCATCTCCCGCGCGGGCGCCCAGGCTGCGCATGAGCCCGCGCACCGTCAGCGGCGCGTCCTGCGCATGGGCGGCGGCCAGCGCGTCCAGCCGCTGGGACGGCGCGATCAGCAGCAGTTCCACGGGCTTGAGCCGCGTGTGGTTGCGCTGCTCGGGCGGGATCAGTGCCAGCGTCTGGTTGACGCGCCGCAGCCGCTCCACGTCCACCGCCATGGCGTCCAGGAAGATGCTGGCCAACGCATGGCCGGCGATCTGGGCCATCGAAGGCTCTTCCGCGCTGCCGGGCCCCGCCTGCGGCGGCTCGGCCATGCGTCCCGCGCCGATCACCAGGATGCGGTCGGCGCCCAGGTGGATGGCAGGCGAGATCGGCGAGGTCTGCCGCATGGAGCCGTCGCCGAAGTGGGCCACGCCATCTTCTGCCGGCAAGGGCACGGCCGGGAAAATGAACGGGATCGCGGCGCTGGCCATCAGGTGGTCATGGCTCAGCCGGCAGGCCTGTGCGGTGCGCTGGTTGCGCACCCAGGGGGCGATCGGCCGGGCGCTTTCATAAAAGGTCACGTGCTCGCCCCGGCCGTAGCTGAAGGCGCTGATGCCCAGGGCCTGCAGGTGGCCGCGTTCCAGCAGCGACGGCAGCCGCTGCAGCGCGATGCGCTCGCGCAGCAGCCGGCCCAGGGGCGCGTTGTCGAGCAAAAAGCGCGGCCGCAGGCGCTTCTGGGCCAGCAGCCAGCCCAGCGAGAACACCGACAGCCAGCGCGCGCCCGAGCCCAGCATGCTCAGCACGTCCGACTCGTACACCTGCCCGACCTCGAAGCCGCTCCAGACTTCCAGCAGCTCCTGCAGGGCGGCTTCCGGGTCGTCTGCGCCGCTGGCCAGCGCCGCTGCGTTGATCGCCCCGGCCGAGGTGCCGCAGATCACTTGCAGCAGCGAACGCCGGGGCAGGCCCGCCTGGGCCAGCAGCGCCATGATTTCCGCCAGCACCCCCACCTGGTAAGCCGCGCGCGCACCGCCACCGGAAAGGATGAGCCCGTAAGTGTGGTTTTTTGACATCGTCCCGCCTCGCTTTCCACCCCGCCCGGCCACCCGACCGGCTGGCCCGAGGCCCGATTGTTGGGCTGTTCGGCTCATCCGGCCCCCTCTGTGCGCCAGGGCTTGTTGCGCCCTGAGCCGCCCGGCGACGGGCCCGGGTCAGGACTTTTTGCCCCATTCGGGTGCGCAAAACCCCAGCCTGGCCTTCACGGATGGGCTTTCCTATCATCGCGTAACAATTTTTAAAAAAGGACGTTGTCCATGAGCGCGCGGTTGAATTCGCTGAAGATCCGCACCCAGCTCCTGCTGCTGGTGGTGCCCCTCTTGCTCCTGCTGGCGGCCTTGGCCGGGCAACGCATCTGGAACGACTGGCGCGAGAACCTCGAGTTCCGCACCGGCCAGGCTGTGGTCACCAAGGTCAACGCCCTGGCGGCTCTGGTGCACCAGACCCAGCTCGAGCGCGGCCTGAGCCTCATCTGGCTCAACCGCGGCGAGTCTGCCGACCTGGACGCCGTCAAGGCCCAGCGAGCGCGCGCCGACCAGGCTCGCTCCGAAGCCATCGCCACGCTGCAGGCCTCCATCGCCAAGCTCAATGGCGCCTCCGGCTTCTTCGCCAAGGAACTGCAGGTGGTGCGCGCGCTCGACGCCGAACTCGCGCCGCTGCGCCAGCAGGTCGATGCCCGCTCGCGCCCGGCGGCCGAGGTGGTGGCCTGGTACACCGCGCGCATCGAGGGCTTCATCGCCTCCATCTACGACAGCGTGGAACAGTCGCCCACGTTGGCCTTCGGCGAACGCATCCAGGCCTATGGCCACCTGGTGAGCGCCCGCGAACACACCGGCCGCGAGCGCAACGCCGTCAACGCGGCGCTGCAGTCCGACGCTGCCCTGGAGCCCGCGGCGCTGGTGCAACTGGCCACCGCCGTCGCCCGCCAGGGCGTCTACCTCGATCTCTACCGCCGCACCGCAGCCGAGGACGAGGTGCGCGCGCTGGACAAGCTGCTGGACGTGCCCGCCGTGCGCGAGGCACAGCGCATCCGCGAACTGGTGGTGTCCCGCGCCAACCAGGGCCGCTTCGGCGTGCCCGCTGCCGACTGGTGGCCGGCCATCACCGGCCGGATGGACCAGCTCAAGGCACACGACAGCCGCATCGCCGAGTCGCTGGCCGCCGAGGCCACCGCGTTCGCGGCGCGCGCCGAGCAGCGCTTTTGGTTCACGCTGGCGGTTTCGGTGGCGGTGCTGGCCGCCACGCTGCTGCTGGTGGTGCTGGTGATCTCGGGCGTCCAAAAACGCCTGGCGCAGCTGCAGCAGGCCATGAAGCGCATCGCCACCACGTTCAACTTCCGCGAACGCGTGCAGGTGGGCGGCGCCGACGAGATCGCCGGAACGGCCGACGCCTTCAACCAGATGATGGACGTGATCTCCGGCGCCCTCACCGAAGTGGACCAGGTGATGGCAGCGCTGGCTGAGGGCGACTTCTCGCAGGAGGTGCGAGCCCCCCTGGCAGGCGACATGGACCGGCTCAAGTCCTCGGTCAATGCCACGCGCCAGCAACTGGGCGCCACCATGCAGGTGCTCAACGGCGCGCTGCTGGCCATGCGCGAGGGTGACTTCTCGCGCCGGGTCCAGGCCGAGGCCGCAGGCGAGTACGGCCGCGCGCTCGACGCAGCCCGCGCCGCCATGGACGCCCTGCAGACCATGATCGGCAGCATCGGCCGCGTCATGGAGGGCGTGGCCGCCGGCAACCTGGCCGAGCGCGTGCAGGCGCAGGGCCGCGGCCAGCTGGCGCGGCTGCGCGATGACATCAACAGCTCGCTCGACGCGCTGGCCCGCGCCATGGTGCAGATCCACGGCAACACCCGGCTGGTGGCCACGGCCTCGAACGAGACCTCCACCGCCATCGGCCAGATCTCCGACGGCGCCCAGAACCAGACGCACGCCATCGGCCAGGTGGCCACCGCCGTGCGCCAGACATCGACGGCCGTGAGCGACGTCTCGCGCAGCACCAGCAGCGCGTCCGAGCAGTCGCGAGAGTCGGTGGCGATCCTGCGCCAGGGCATGGACCGCATGCAGCACATGGTGGAGGTGGTCACGCGGATCGCCGACAACTCCACGCGCATCAGCAAGATCACCGAGGTGATCGAGAAGATCGCCTACAAGACGAACATGCTCTCGCTCAACGCCGCCATCGAGGCGGCCCGTGCCGGCGAGCACGGCAAGGGCTTCGCGGTGGTGGCCGACGAAATCGGCAAGCTGGCGGTCAGCAGCGCCGAAAGCTCGCAGGAGATCGCGCGCCTGGTGCAGCAGGCCGGCGCCGAGACCGCCAAGGCCGTGGAGGCGGTGCAGCAGGTGCAGACCGACATGGGCCGCATCGAGAACGGCGCCCGCCAGACCGACGGCCTGCTGGGCCAGATCTCCTCGGCCCTGGAGGAGCAGGCCAGCGCCGTGGAGGAAATCAATGCCAACCTCTCCAGCCTGGACCGCATCGCCCGCAGCAATGCCGCGGCGGCCGAGCAGATCACGGCCACCGTGATCGAGCTTTCGCGCCTGGCCGACGGCACGCGCCAGGAGGTGGAGCGCTTCCGACTGGCCCAGGCCTGACCGGCGTCTGCCTGCCTGCGTGCCTGCGCCCTGGGCGCAGGCCTTCGCCTTTTAGGTGACACTCGCGCCCCGAGGCCCTCCGGCCCTGAGGGTCCCGCTGCGGGGCCGCGTGGACCGGACGCCGGCGCCATCTGCCCTTTCTTTCGACATTGAACCCACCGAGGACCCGACTTGACTCCTTTGTCCGCCCCTGACATCCGCGCCCTGGTGCACCGCGCCCTGGCTGCGCGGGTGAGCGCCCTGTTGTCGCAAAGCTCGTTCGAAGAACTCATGGCCACGCAAACGCAGGTCGCCGACCGCCTGGCCGAAGGCGCCTGGCCCCGCCACGGGCGCGAATGGGGCGATGGTGTGGAGGCGCTGGCGCGCTCGGTGGTCGATGCGCTGGGCTTGGACCCGGTGTACTACGGCGGCTCCTCGCTCGAGTTCATCCTCTCGGAGGGGCTGAGCAGCGCTGGCGTGGCGCTTGCCGAGGCGGTGCGTGGCCACGAGCGCGACAGCCGCAGCCGCTGGCAGGCCCAGGTGGTGCCCCGGCTGGACCAGGTGGCCGACCTGGTCGCCAGCGTGGTCGACGGCACCTGGGCCCGCTCGCCCCATCGTCGCACCCTGGCCCAGCTGCAGGCGGATTTCGCGTAACCGGGTCTTGCCATCCGCTGGCCGGGTTCGAGCGGCAGGTTTCAGCCCGGGCCGCCGCGTCCGCCGGGGGGCGGTCGCTCTGCCTGCGCGGTCCGCGCCGGTGCCGCGCCGGGCGAAGGCTTTCGAGCTGGCGCCGCATCGCGCGCACCGGGCCGGAGCATGCCCGTGGCCAGGGCCGTGCCCAGCAAGATCACGGCGCCGCCGGCCAGCATGGGCGGGGTGAGCCGCTCGTCCAGCAGCACCAGGCCGTAGACCACGGCAAACAGCGGGATCAGGTAAGTCACGGTCAGCGCGCGCGAGGGCCCGGCCTTGGCGATCAGCCGGTAAAACAGCAGGTAGGCCAGGCCCGTGCACACCACCCCCAGCACCAGCACGGCCGCCCAGGCGGAGGCCTGTGGCGTCTTCACCGGCCAGGCCAGCAGCGCCGGCAGCAGCAGCCCCGCGGCCGCGCCCACCTGGCTGCCTGTGGCGGTCACCAGCGGCGGTACCTGGCTCAGCCGCCAGCGGGTGTAGCTGGCCGCCACGCCGTAGCTCAGGCACGCGCCCAGGCAGGCCAGCACGGCCCACAGGGCCTGCGTGTCCAGCCCGGAGCGAAAGCTCGCCTGGTCCCAGGCCAGCAGGGTCACGCCAGCAAAGCCCAGCAGCAGCCCCAGGTTGCGCCAGAGGCTCAGCCGCTCGCCCAGCCAGAGCCAGGCCATGAGCGCGCCGAACATGGGCGTGGTCGCATTGAGGATGGCCGACAGCCCCGTGGTGATGGACGTCACCGCAAACGCATACAGCACGAAGGGCAGGCCTGAATTCAGCAGGCCCACCAGCAGGAAGGCGCGCCAGTGCGCGCGCAGCTGCGCGGCCTGTCCGCGCCAGACCAGCACCGGCAGCAGGACGGCCGCCCCGATGCCCACCCGCAGCGCCGCCGTGGCCACCGGGCCGAAGTCCACCACCGCCAGGCGCATGAACAGAAAGGACGAGCCCCAGATGGCCGCCAGCAGCACGAAGTCGCGTGCCCAGCCCGCCGGCGTTGGTGCGGCCGTGCTCACGCGGCGTGGCCTTCGATGTGCAGCAAGGCGCGCTTGCGCTCAAGCCCACCGGCGTAGCCCGTGAGCTGGCCGCCCTGGCCCAGCACCCGGTGGCAGGGCACCACGATGCTCAGCGGGTTGCGCCCCACCGCCGCACCCACGGCACGCACCGCACTCGGCCGGCCGATGCGGCGGCCCAGTTCCCCGTAGCTGAGCACCTGGCCGCGGCCGATGTCCCGCAGCGCCTGCCACACCGCTTGCTGGAACGCGGTGCCCGCGCCCAGGTCCAGCGGCAGGTCGAACGTCACCGACTGTCCTTCGAAGTAGGCCTGCAGTTGCGCCGCAGCCTGTTCGAGCAGCGCATGGCCCGGCGCATGTGGCCAGGCGTTCGGGCCACTGATCTGGGCCGGCAGGTGGCGCTGGTCTTCGAACCACACGCCTGCCAGGCCCTGCTCGCTGGCAGCCAAGTGCAGCACGCCCAGGGGTGTGTGGCAGCGGGTCTGAACGATGGGGCGGGACATGGCCATGGGCAGAGCGGGATGATACGCGCGGCCCGCGCTGCAACCCTGCCGCGCCGCAGCGCCTGGAACCGCTGCACCGGCTGCGGCAACACGCCGGGTGCGGCGCCCAGCAGCCCGGGGCAGGGGGCCCTTGCGCAGCCTTTCCGGCAGGCCTTCCAGCAGGCCCTGCCCAGGCCCACGGATGAGCCTCCGGGTCCGCCGCACCCCCGCCTACAATGCCCGGCCAGGCCTGCAAAGCCGAGGCTGGCCCGTGTGTCCGTGCCGCTTTTTCCTGCGATCCACCCATGCCACTTCACCCCTCCATCTTCAAGGCCTATGACATCCGCGGCGTGGTGCCGTCCACGCTCGATGAGACCGTGGCCGAAAGCCTGGGCCGGGCCTTCGGCGCCGAGGCCTGGCGCCAGGGCGAGCGCACCGTGGCCGTGGGTCGCGACGGCCGGCTCAGCGGGCCGTCCCTGTCGGGCGCGCTCATCCGAGGCCTGCGAGCCGCCGGGGTGGACGTCATCGACGTGGGCGCGGTCACCACGCCCATGCTCTACTTTGCCGCAGCCACGCTGTGCAACAGCGGCATCCAGGTCACCGGCAGCCACAACCCGAAGGACTACAACGGCTTCAAGATGGTGCTGGCCGGCCGCGCCATCTACGGCGAGGACATCCAGGCGCTGCGCCGCGCCATGGAGGCCGGCCTCTGGAGCGAGCCCGCCCGCCCGGGCGAGTTGCGCCAGGCCGACGTGTGGCCTGCCTACCGCGACCGCATTGCTTCTGACGTGAAGCTCGCGCGGCCCATGAAGGTGGTGGTTGACAGCGGCAACGGCATCGCCGGTGCCACGGCCCCGGCGCTGCTGCGTGCGCTGGGCTGCGAAGTCATCGAACTGTTCAGCGAGGTGGACGGCACCTTCCCCAACCACCACCCCGACCCCAGCAAGCCCGAGAACCTGCGCGATGTGATCGAGGCGCTCAAGACCACCGACGCCGAACTGGGCCTGGCCTTCGACGGCGACGGCGACCGGCTGGGCATCGTGACCAAGGACGGCCAGAACATCTTCCCCGACCGCCAGATGATGCTGTTCGCGCGCGACGTGCTCTCTCGCGTGCCGGGCGCGCCCATCCTGTTCGACGTCAAGTGCTCGCAGCGCCTGGCCCCGGCCATTGCCGAGGCTGGCGGTCAGCCCGAGATGTACAAGACCGGCCATTCGCTCATCAAGGCGCGCATGCGCGAGCTGGGCGCGCCGCTGGGCGGCGAGATGAGCGGCCACATCTTCTTCAAGGAGCGCTGGTACGGCTTTGACGACGGCACGTATGCGGGCGCGCGGCTGCTGGAGATCCTCAGCCGAAGCGCCGATGCCTCGGCCGTGCTGAACGCGCTGCCCACCAGTTTCTCGACGCCCGAACTCAACGTGGCCTGCGCCGAGGGCGAGCCGCACCGCCTGGTCGAGCAACTCATGGCGCAGACCGCGCGCTTTGCCGCGCCCGCCAAGGTCTCGACGATCGACGGCGTGCGCGTCGACTGGCCCGACGGCTTCGGCCTCATCCGCTCGTCCAACACCACGCCGGTGCTGGTACTGCGCTTTGAAGGCCAGACCCCCGAGGCGCTGCACCGCATCGAAACCGAGATGCTGGCGCTCTTGCGCAGCGTCAAGCCCGATGCGCAGTTGCAGGGATCAGCGCATTGAAGCCGGCCGCGCCGCGCGCCGCCCGGCGACCGGCCGCTTGAAGGGCAGGGCCCGCACTTGAACATCCTGATCGTCAAGCTCTCGTCGCTGGGCGACGTGATCCAGACCCTGCCCGTGGTGCAGGACCTGCGCACCGCCTTCCCGGCCGCGCGCATCGACTGGGTGGTGGAGGAAACCTTCGCCGACCTGCTGCAGTCGGTGCCCGGCCTCGTTCGCGTGCTGCCGTATGGCCAGCGGCGCTGGCGCAAGACCCCCTGGGATTCGGCCGTGCGCGCCGAGCGCGCAGCCTTCCGTGCACGCCTGCGTGAACAGCCCTACGACGCCGTGATCGACTGCCAGGGCCTGCTCAAGTCGGCCTGGGTCGCCCGGCAGGCGCGGCTGTCGCCCGGTGGCTTTTCCGCCACCTTCGGCAACGCCAGCGAGATGTGCAGCTATGAATGGCCCGTGCGCTGGATGCTGGACCGCACCGTGCCCATGCCGCGCCAGGTGCATGCGGTGGCCCGCACCCGCCTGGTGGCCGCCGGTGCCCTGGGCTATGCGCACGCGCCTTTCATGGCCCAGCCGCCGCGCTATCCCTTTCCTGCCCTGGCGCCCGAGGCCGAGCGCGAAGGCGTGTGGCTGTGCCACGGCACCACCCGGGCCGACAACGAATGGCCGCAGGCCCAATGGGCTGAGCTGGCCCGGCGGCTGATCGCAGCCGGACACCGCGTGCTCCTGCCACAGGCCTCCGACCACGAGGCCGCCTGGGCCGCCGCCCTGGCTGCACAGCTCGGGCCCCAGGCCCAGGTGCTGCCGCGCTTGAAGCTGTCGGCCCTGTGGCCGCAGATGGCGCGCGCCCGGGGCGTGGTGTCGGTGGACTCGGGCCTGGGGCACCTGGCCGTGGCGCTGGATTTGCCGGTGGTCCAACTGTTCAGCCAGCCGCGCATCCGCCGCGCCGGCCCCGTGGGCCGTCCGCACCAGGAAGCCGTGGGCGGCGACCACGCGCCCAGCGTGGACGAGGCCTGGCAGGCCTGGCTGCGCTGCCAGGCGGGGCTGGTGATCCCGGCCGGGGCGGGGTCTGCGCCGGCGGCCGGCCGGCTCGGCCCCGCGGCCAGGGCAGCGGCCGGGGGCGCCATCGGCGCCGCAGCGGGTGCCGCAGCCGGTGCCGCCTCTGACGCCGGTTCAGCCGCGGGGGCCCAGGCCCCTGCAGTACCCTGCGCACCCCACCCCGAGGACGCAAACGACGGTCCCGCTGCGGCGGGTGACGCAGGTGCGGCCGGCCCGTCGTGTGGTGACGGCGGCGGTGACGGCGGCGGTGACGGCGGCGCCGGCAGCAGCGGCGACTGAGCCCCAGGCCCATCCATGCCTGCCCATCCCCAGCCCTCCCCAGGCCACGAAGCCAGCCCGCCCCCGGGCCCGCTCCCGGGTTCCACGCCAGGCCCCACCCAGGACTTGGGCCTGGACCTTCGCGAGCGACTGGCCCTGGGCGCCTACGGCGGCCTCATGCAGATGGCGCGGCCGCTGTTGTTGCGCAAGCTCTCACGCCGGGCACGCACCGAGCCGGTGTATGCCCAGGCCGTGCCCGAGCGCTTTGGCCACTACACCCAGCCCGCCGAGCCTCAGCCGGAGCGGGTCTGGGTGCATGCCGTCTCGCTGGGCGAGACCCGCGCGGCCGCCGTCTTGCTGCAGGCCTGGCGTGCGCGCCGCCCGGACCTCAGGCTGCTGCTCACGCACGGCACCGCCACCGGCCGCGAAGAGGGCCGCGCGCTGCTGCGCCCGGGTGATGTGCAGGTCTGGCAGCCTTGGGATGCCCCGGGGGCGGTCCAGCGTTTTTTCCGCCACTTCAAGCCACGACTGGGCGTGCTGATGGAAACCGAGGTCTGGCCGCAGCTGGTGGCCGGTGCCCGTGCGCACGGCGTGCCGCTGGTGCTGGCCAATGCGCGCCTGTCCGAGAAGTCGCATGCCCAGGCCAGGCGTTGGCCGGCGCTGTCCCGACCGGCCTACGCGAGCCTGGCTGCGGCGCTGGCGCAGACCGAGGCCGACGGCCAGCGCCTGTCGCAGCTGGGCGCCCGCGTGCAGGCCGTGCTGGGCAACCTCAAGTTCGACGCCCGCCCCGACGCCGCGCAGTTGGCGCTGGCACACCGCCGCAGGCAGGAACGGCGCTTCGCGCCCGGCGGCGGGCAGGGCAGCGAATCCGCGACAGCCCGTGTGCTGATGCTGGCCTCGTCGCGGGAGGGCGAAGAGGGCGCCTTCCTGGACGCCTGGTGCGCCCGGCCGCTGCCGCAGGTGCAGCCGCTGATCGTGCCGCGGCATCCGCAGCGTTTCGACGCCGTGGTGCAGCTGGCGCGCGAGCGAGGCCTGGCCGTGCAGCGCCGAAGCGAGTGGGGCGCCCAGCTCGAGGGCCTGCCGCCCGCACAGCCCGGCACGCTCTGGGTGGGCGACAGCCTGGGGGAGATGGCGCTTTACTACGGCCTGGCGGACCTGGCCCTGTTGGGTGGAAGCTTCGCGCCCCTGGGCGGACAGAACCTGATCGAGGCCGCCGCCTGCGGCTGCCCGGTGCTCATGGGGCCCCACACCTTCAACTTCCTGGAGGCCGCCGAGCGTGCGCAGGCCGAGGGCGCGGCCCTGCGCGTGGCCGACTTCCCCGGGGCGCTGTCGGCGGGCCAGGCCCTTTGCGCAGAACCCGCGCGCCGCCAGCAGATGGCCGATGCGGCGCTGGCCTTTGCCGGCCGCCACCGGGGCGCAGCCGACCGCACGGCTGCAGCGCTCGATGCGTGGCTGGGGCCGGTGTCCGGCGCTTTGGCCTCCGCCTGAGCCGCCGCCCCGGCCCCTGCGACGCACCCCCTTGCGAAGGGGCGGCAGCATCCAAGGTTCTCAGCCATGGCCGGATGGGCGGCCAGACCGTGGGCCATTTTCTGACAGCAGCCGCGTGCAGCTTCCCACAGCCGGCGCGCAAGGGCGGTTTGAAGAATGCGTCTCCTTCATCGATCGACATCCGATTGCTTTACCAGGAGATGCTTCCATGAGATCCAAACTTCTTTCCTTGGCCATCACCACCGCCCTGGCCACCGGCCTGGGCGCTGCCTATGCACAGACCGGCTCTGGCGGCAGCGGCGGCACGGGAGCCGCCGCCGGGGACAGCACCCCTCCGGGCACTGGCACAAGCACCGGCACCACCACCACCACGCCCAGCACCACCACCACGACGCCGGGCAGCACCACGGGTACGACCTCGGGCACCACAGGCACCACGGGTTCGACCACGACGACGACCACCACCACCGACCCGAGCACCAGCGGCACGGGCACCACCGGTTCGGGCAGCATGGGCAGCGGCAGCATGGGCAGTGGAACCATGAGTGGCTCGGACACCAGCACCTCCGGTTCCGGCACGATGCGCAGCCCGCGCATGGACCGCAACTGACCGGCCGTGACCGCCAGGGCTCGGCCGCCTGACCGCTCTTCGCTGCGGCTGGGGCTGGTCGGCTGCGGGCTCCTGGCAGCCGCCTGGGTCCTGCAGCCTCCGGCCTGGGCACTTCAGCCTGCAACACCCGCCCCGTCAGCCGCCGCGCCGGCCCTGGGTGGGCAGCTGCGCACGGCATCGCCCGGCGCCGGGCCAGCTTACTTCGGGGTGCAGTCGCAAGTGCCGATGTCGGCGTCGACGCGGTTGTGGTCACAGCCGCAGTTGCAGTCACAGTTGCAGCCCCAGATAAAGCCGCAGCCGCAAGTGCGGTCACAGGAACAGTGGCAGGCACAGGCGCATGTGCAGTCTTCCCCGGGGACGCGCACTGGCGCACCGGTGACTGTCGGCAGCGCCAGCCCGCACGGCGTCATGCCGTCTGCGCGAACCGGTCTGGCGGGGCAGACGGCGCAGGCTGCCCACGCGGCGCTTGACCGTTCCCAGGCCCAGGCGCTTTCTTCGGCCGGGCGTGCCGTGCCTGTGCACGCATCCCTCAGCCCGGCGCTGGCGCCTGCATCGCCCGCGGCGCGGCAACTGGTGCAGTGGGTGCGCGATGCGCGCGATCACCGCGGGCGGCCGTTCATCGTGATCGACAAGCCGCAGGCCCGCGCCTTCGCTTTCGATGCGGGTGGCTTCCTGCGCGCGTCCACGCCTGTGCTGATGGGCCTGGCCTGGGGCGACCTGAGCGTGCCCGGCATTGGCGAGCGGCCGCTGTCCAGCATCCGGCCGGAAGAGCGCACCACGCCCGCCGGGCGCTTTGACGCCGAGATCGGCCGCAACGCGCGCGGCGAGGACATCCTCTGGGTGGACTACGACACCGCGATCTCGCTGCACCGCGTGCGCGCCACACAGCCGGCCGAGCGGCGCCTGGAGCGCCTGGCTTCGGCCACCCCGGCCGACAACCGCATTTCATACGGCTGCATCAACGTGCCGGTGGCTTTCTATGAACGCGTGCGCCAGATGCTGCGGCCCAGCCAGGGACGTGCGGTGGTGTACGTGGTGCCCGAACAGCTGCCGCTCACGCAGGTGTTCCCGGGCCTGGGCGTGCGGCCGGCCGGCCTTCAGGCGCGCTGGGCCGCAGCGGCTCCGCACGCATCACACGCTTTGCATGCGACGAACGCCCCGCACGCAGCACATGCCTCACAGGCTTCATACGCCTCACACGCAGCACCTGGTACGGTGGCTGCCGCGCCGCTGGAGTCCGCGTCCCAGGCAGGCCAGCCGCCGGCCGGCTGGACCCATGGCGCGTCGCTCACGTCGGCGGTGCACGATCCGCTGCATTGAATCGCCGTCCCGCAGGGCGGGCGTCGTTCTCAGTGATGAAAACGGGCGCGCCGAAAGCACGCCGCCCCGGCGTGGCCGTTCAGGGCCGGCCGAGCAGGGCGTCGATCGGCTGCAGGTCGCGCGGGGAGAGGACGCCACTGGCCTGACGCAGCCGCAGGTTGCCCACCAGCACCTCGTAGCGGGCGACGGCCAGGTCGCGCCGGGTCTGGAACAGCTGGCTCTGGGCATCGAGCACGTCCAGGTTGATGGTCACGCCCACCTGGTAGCCCAGGCGCGTGGAGTCGACCAGGCTCTGGCTGGACAGCTCGGCCGCCTCGAGCGCGCGCACCCGGCCCTGTCCGGACACCACACCCAGGAGGGCCTGGCGCGTGGCCTGCGCGACGTTGCGGCGTGCGCCTTCCAGGTCGGTCTCGGCGCGGTCGGCCAGGGACAGCGTTTCGCGGATGCGGTTCTGCGTGGCAAAGCCTGCGAACAGCGGCAGGTTGAAGTTCACGCCCACGGCTGTGGTGTTGCTGTTGAAGCCGTTGGGGTTGACCGTCGTGCCACGGGGGTTGCGGTTGTGGTTGTAGCTGGCGGTGAGGTCCAGCGTGGGCTTGTGGCCTGCCTCGGCGCGCGTGACCTCCAGGCGGGCGATCTCCACGTTGCCGCGGGCGGCGCGCACGCTGGGGTGCTGGTCGCCGCGCTGCACCCAGCCGGGCATCTCCTCGGCCTTCAATGCAGGCAGCACCACCGGTGCCTTCAGCGGCAGGGGCTGGCTGTTGCTGCGGCCCACGAGCTGGTCGAGCGCCAGGCGCCGCACGGTCAGGTCGTTCTCGGCCTGGATCTGCGCGGCCACGATGCGGTCGAAGGCGGCCTGGGCCTGGCGCGTGTCCACGATGGTGGACGTGCCCACCTCGAAGCGGCGCTTGGCCGCAGCCAGTTGCTCCTCGACGGCGGCGCGCTGCGCCCGCACGGCGGCCAGGCCATCCTGGGCGGCCAGTACGTCGAAGTAGGCCTGGCTGGTGCGAACGATCAGGTCCTGCTCGGCCGCTTCGAGCTGTGCCCGGGCCACCTCGGCCTGGTGGGTGGCTTGCTCGTAGGCCGCGCGCGCCGCCGGGTTGTAAAGCGGCTGGGACGCGCTCACGCCGGCCGATTCGCTGGGCAGGTTGCGCCGGCCCGGGAACAGTGAGCTTTCAAACTGCGTCTGGTTCGCCGCCGCCGTCACCTGCGCGCGCGGCAGGATGCCCGCCCGGGCCTGCTCGGCCCGCGCCAGGTTGGCGTCGTAGAGCTGGCGCGCCGACAGGAAGCCCGCGTCGTAGCCGCGGGCCGATTCATACAGCTCCAGCAGCGATTGCGCCCGCACGGGCGCGCAGGCCAGGGCCGCCGCAGCCGCCACGGCCAGGGACACAAAAAAGACTCCGCGCTGGTCAGCAGGCATGTTGTTTTCTCGGGAGGGTTGGAAAGATCTCGGGCCGGGTTCAGTAGCGGGGCACCGCCGCATCCAGCTCGCGCGACCAGGCGTCGATGCCGCCCTGCAGGTTGAGCACGTTCTCAAAGCCCTGGCGCTGCAGGAACACGGCCACCTGCATGCTCCTCATGCCGTGGTGGCACAGGCACACGATGGGTGCATCGTCCGGCAGCTCCTGCAGCCGCGCGGGAATGTCGCCCATGGGAATGGCCCGCAGCTCAAAGCCCTCGGGGCGCACGCTGGCCAGGGCCAGCTCCCAGGGCTCGCGCACGTCCAGCACCACGGGTGCCGGGCTTGCCTGGGCCAGCCAGGCCTGAAAGTCCGCGGGAGCGAGCTGGGCGACCATGGGGCGCTGCCGCTCAGAAACGGAAGGCCGAGGGCTCGGGGAAGCCCTTCAGGCGCGGGGCGATGGTCTCCCAGTCCTGGGTGACACGCCAGGCCTGCTCGCCCACGCGGGTGACGATGGTGGCGCACATCACCGGGTCGGTGCCCACGATGGCTGCGAGCCGGCCACCCACCTTGAGCTGGGCCTTGAGCGACTCGGGCACCTCGGCCACGGAGCCGCTCAGGAGGATCACGTCGAAGGGGCCGGCGGCCTCGCCGGTGAGCGCCTGCGCGCCGTCGCGCTCGAGCACCTGCGCGTTGTAGACGCCCGCTTTCTGCAGGTTCTGCCGGGCCGCAGCCGCCAGCTGCGGCTCGATCTCCAGGCTCACCACCTGCTGCGCACGGTGCGCCAGCAGGGCGGCCATGTAGCCGGTGCCTGTGCCGATTTCCAGCACCTTCTCGTGCTTTTGCACGCCCAGGTCCTGCAGCAGGCGCGCCTCGACCTTGGGCGAGAGCATGCACTGGCTGGGGTGGCTGCCCGGAGGCAGCGGGATCTCCAGGTCGGCGAAGGCGAGGGAACGGTGCGCCAGCGGCACGAAGTCTTCGCGCTTGATCACGGCCAGCAGCGCCAGCACCTGGGTGTCGAGCACCTCCCAGGGGCGGATCTGCTGCTCGATCATGTGAAAGCGGGCTTGTTCGAAGTTCATGGCGGAACGTTCCTCGTGGCTGTTGTCAGGGCGAAAGGCCGGATTTTAGCGAGGGGCCTGCGCCCGCCCGGCGGCCGGCGCCAGGCCCAGGCGGCGGCGCACCCAGGCGGCCGCGTCGTCCAGGTAGCAGTAGGCCACGGGCACCACCACCAGCGTGAGCAGGGAGGAGGTGATCACGCCGCCGATGACCGCCTGGCCCATGGGTGCGCGCTGCTCCGAGCCTTCGGTGAGCGCGAACGCCAGCGGCACCATGCCGAAGATCATGGCCAGCGTGGTCATGAGGATGGGCCGCAGCCGCACGCGCGCGGCCTCCAGCAGCGCCTGGGAGCGCTCCATGCCCGCCTCGCGCAGCCGGATGGCGAAGTCCACCAGCAAGATGGCGTTCTTCGTGACCAGCCCCATCAGCATGACGATGCCGATGACCGAGAACATCGACAGCGTGGAGCCGAACAGCAGCAGCGCCAGCACCACACCGATGAGCGTGAGCGGCAGCGAGGTCATGAGCGCCACCGGCTGCAAAAAGCTCTTGAACTGGCTGGCCAGGATCATGTAGATGAACAGCACCGCCAGCATCAGCGAGGACAGCGCGTAGCCGAAGGACTCCTGCATGTTCTTGGTCGAGCCGCCGAAGCGCCATCGGTAGCCGGGCGGGAAGTCCATCTGCTCGAGCTGCGCGCGGATGTCGGCCGACACCTCGCCGGCCGCCCGCCCGTACACGTTGGCGTTGACCGCCACCTCGCGGGTGAGGTCGCGGCGGTTGATCTGGTTGGGCCCGGTGGCTTCCTCGACGCGGGCCAGCTGGTTCAGCCGCACCGGGCGGCCGTCGCTGGCGGTGGCCAGGGGCAGGCGTTCCAGGTCGGCGCTGCTGTCGCGCGCCTGTGGCGAAAGGCGCAGGTTGACGTCGTAGGTCTGGTCGTCCGGGGCGCGCCAGGTGCCCACGTTCTGGCCGGCCACCAGGGTGCGCAGGCCCGAGGCGACCTGGCCCACCGACAGGCCCAGGTCGCTCGTGGCCTCGCGGTCCAGCGCCAGCCTGAGCATGGGCTTGTCGGGCTTGACGCTGGAGTCCAGGTCCACCAGGCCCGGGATGGCGGCCACGCGCTTTCTCACCTCCAGGGACAGCCGCTCCAGTTCGCGCAGGTCCGGGCCCTGCAGCGAGAACTCGATCTGCTTGTTGCCGCCCACGCTGTCGGTCAGGCCCACCTGCGTCACCGTGATGCCCGGCACCTGCGCCAGGCGCTCGCGCAGCGCGGCCGACATCTGGTCGGCGCTGCGCTCGCGCTGGTCGCGGTTGACCAGGCGCACGTACATGGTCGCGTAGTTCTTGCCCTGGGCGATGCCGCTGTTGACCGTGGTCACCGTGTAGCGCACCTCGGGCAGCGAACGCACGATGGCGTCCACCTGCCGGGCCTTGGCCTCGGTGGCCTCCAGCGAGGAGCCCACGGGGGTGTGGAAATTCACCGTGGTCTCGGAAAAGTCGGCCTTGGGCACGAATTCGGTGCCCAGCAGCGGCAGCATCAGCACGCTGGTGACGAACACGCCCACGGCCAGCAGCAGGGTCTTGCCCTTGTGCACCAGCGACCAGCGCAGGATGGCCTGGTAGCGGTCGGCCAGGCGCTCGGTGGCGCGGTCGAAGCTGCGGGTGAGCCGCCCCAGGGTGCGGTCGTACCAGCCCTTGCCCAGGGGCTTGCCCTGCGCATCGATGGCCGGGTCGTGCCACACAGAGGACAGCATCGGGTCCAGGGTGAAGCTCACGAACATGGAGATCAGCACCGCCGCCACGATGGTCACGCCGAACTCGTGGAAGAACTTGCCGATGATGCCGCCCATGAAGCCAATTGGCAGGAACACCGCCACGATGGAGAACGTGGTGGCCAGCACCGCCAGGCCGATTTCCTGCGTGCCCTCGAGCGAGGCCTGCCAGGGGCTTTTCCCCATCTGCACGTGGCGCACGATGTTCTCGCGCACCACGATGGCATCGTCGATCAAGAGGCCCACGCACAGGCTCAGCGCCATGAGCGTGACCATGTTGATCGAAAAGCCAAACGCATGCATGAAGATGAAGGTGCCGACGATGGAGATCGGCAGGGTGAGCCCCGTGATGACCGTGGAGCGCCAGGAATTGAGGAACAGGAACACGATGAGCACGGTGAGCACCGCGCCCTCGATCAGCGTGCGGCGCACGTTGTCCACGCCCACGCGGATCGGCCGCGAGGTGTCCACCACCGGCTCCAGCCGCACGCCCGGCGGCAGCTGGGGCTGCAGCTCGGCAAGCATGCGGTTCAGGCCGTCCACGACCTCGATGGTGTTCTCGTCCTGGGACTTCTGCACGCTCACCAGCAGCGTGCGCTCGCCGTTGCGCATGGCCAGGGTCTCGGCCTCCTGCGGGCCGTCCTGCACCGTGGCCACCTGGCCCAGCGTGATGGCCGCGCCCCCCCGCCGCGCCACGATGAGGCGCTCGAAGTCCTCGGGCCGTTCCAGGCGTGCGGCCAGGCTCAGCGTGCGCTCGCGGGTGAGCGAGCGCAGCGCGCCCAGGGGCAGGTCCTGGTTTTCCGCGCGCAGCGCCTGGGCCACCTGCTCGGCGCTCACGCCCAGGGCCTCCATGGCCCGCGGCTGTAGGTAAATGTTGCTCTCCCGCCGGGTGGCGCCCACCAGCGTGACCGAGCCCACGCCGCGCACGTTTTCCAGCCGTTTTTTCAGCACCTGGTCGGCCCAGCCGGTCAGGGCCACGGCGCTGGGGCCTTGCGCCTCGGGCACCACCGCCACCGACCAGACCGCGCGGCTGGCCGGGTCGAACCGCAGCACCCGCGGCTCCTTGACCTCGGTGCGCAGCAGCGGCCGGATCGCGGCGATGCGCTCACGCACGTCCTCGGCGGCCTTGCGTCCGTCCATCTGCAGCTGGAATTCGACGATCAGCACCGCCGAGCCTTCGTAGCTGCGCGAGATCAGCGAGTTGATGCCCGCGATGGTGTTGACCGCTTCCTCCAGCTTCTTGGTGACCTCGCTTTCCACGATCTCGGGCGTGGCGCCGGGATAGTCGGCCGTGACCACCACCACCGGAAAGTCGATGTTGGGGAACTGGTCGACCTTGAGCCGTTGCAAGGAAAACAGGCCCAGCACCACGATGGCCAGCATGACCATGGTGGCAAAGACGGGGTTCTTCAGGCTGACGCGGGTGAACCACATGCTGCTCTTTCAGTCGGGCTGGCCCGGGGGCTCAGGGGGCGG
>CAYVGD010000006.1:0-24034 GCA_964450095.1 uncultured Polaromonas sp. | reverse complement strand
AGAAGAGAAGAATATAGAAGCTAACGCTTCTATTCCCCCCTACCCCCCAGCCCTCGACCTCGAAGCCTGGGAGCGATGGCGGGGCTACCGCAAGCAGTTGGGCAAGCCGATCAAGCCGGCATCGGTGGCCGAGGCCATGCAGCGCCTGGCCGGCTACGGCGCGCACCAGGCGGCGGTGGTGGCGCAGTCCATTGCCAACGGCTGGCAGGGGCTGTTTGAGCTGAAGGCCGACGCGGCACCGCCAGCAAGCGGCCGGGCGGGCAGCTACGCCGAACGCGACGAGCAGGCCCGGCGTGCCCGCTGGGAGCAAATGACCGGTCGGCCATGGCCCGATGGCGGGCATTGCGCAGGCGTGGTTGACGTGCCGGCGGTGCCGCTGCTGCAGGAGGGCGAGCAGCCATGAGCCTGCCTGCCAACGCCATAGAGCGGCTGTTTCAACGCCTGGCCAGCACCTACGGCGCCGCATGGACGCGCCAATGGGCCGATGTGCCGGTGCAGGACGTCAAGACCGTATGGGCCTATGAGCTTTCGGGTTTTGCTGGCCGCCTTGAGGCCGTGGCCTGGGCCCTTGAAAACCTACCCGAGCGCTGCCCCAACGTCATCGAGTTTCGCAACCTGTGCCGGCGGGCGCCTGCGCCCGTCAGCCCGCAGCTGCCTGAGCCCGCTTCCGACCCGGAGCGGGTGGCTGCCGAGCTGGCCAAGCTCGCATCCGCACGCAGCAACGCGAGCAGCGCACGGCCCGATCCGAAAGCCTGGGCGCGCCGCATCCTCAGCCGTCACCAGTCTGGCGAGAAGGTGCGCACTCAGACATTGCGCATGGCTCAGCAGGCGCTGCGCATTCATGCAGGCGCGGAGGCGTGAGCCCATGCCAGGCGTGCGAATCCATCAAGACCAACAGCAGCAGCGGCGCTTACCGCATGCAGTGCCTGGACTGCTGCACTCGGCTGGTGTTGAGCAGCCACCCCATGCGCCACCTTGCGCTGGGCATGCTGGAGCTGGTGCGCCGGCATCATGGGGCGGCTGGCCGGGCTGCAGTGTTGGAGTCCGTGCGCCAGAAGTTGATGAAACACCCTTGAGCCACGCTGAAGTGGCACACGCGGTGCGCGCCGGCTTACTGCCTTCATGGCACCGGCCCACCCCCGGCGTTGGGTCCTTCTGCGCTCACCTCAGCGCGGGTCATTCACGGCGCGATTTCGGACTGTTCAACGGACCCACTAAGGGGGTTGACTGGTCATGATGGTGGACATGGATGCGCCTGTCGTGCAGACCATCGTGGCCTCGGTGGTTGGGATCTCCAAGCAGGCGATCTCGGCCATGGTGCAAGAGGGCAAGCTGCCCGAGGGCGGGACCAATGGCAGCATGATTGCCGCGTATTGCGACCGCCTGCGCGAGATGGCTGCAGGCCGCGTGGGCACCGAGGCGGGCGGGCTCGACCTGGTGCAGGAGCGGGCAGCGCTGGCGCGGGAGCAGCGCATTGCCCAGGAACTGAAAAACCGGGTGGCCCGCGCAGAGTATGCGCCGGTGGGTCTTTTGTCCGACGTGCTCGGCATGGCTTCGGGATCGGTGGTGGACCGGTTTGACCAGCTGGAGGGCACGCTGCGCAAGTCGTGCCCAAACATTCCCGATGACGTGATGAGCGCCGTGATGTCCGTAGTGGCAGCAGCGCGCAACGAGTGGATTCGCTCCACGGCCAGTTTGGTGGACTCCGCCCTGGAGACCATGACCACTGATGGCGATGAGCCAAGCCAGGAAGATCTTGCAGGCCTTGAGTCTGACGAAGAGGAGCCGCAGCTGTGACGCAGAACCTGCGCCTGAGCCGGGAGACCGCACAGGCGATTGCCAAGGCGGTGCGCCTTGGCCTGGATTCGCTGCGGGCCGAGCCTCCGATGCGTCTGAGCGACTGGGCCGACAAGCACTTCAGGCTGGCTGGCGAAAGCAGCCACCAAAAGGGCGCGTGGGAGGCCTGGCCGTTTCAGCTGGGAATCTTGGACTTCTTCAGCGATGACCGCATTGAGGAAGTCAATGTGATGAAGAGCAAGCGGGTCGGCTACACCAAGATGGTCACGGCGTTCATTGCGTACAACATTGCGCACCGCCGTCGCAAGCAGGCCCTCTGGCAACCCACCGACGATGACCGTGACAGCTACGTCAAGAGCGAGATCGAGCCGGTGCTGGACCAGATCGAGGTGGTGAAGGCGGCACGAAAGCGGGGTAAAGGGGCTGAGGACACCATCAAGCTCAAGCAGTTCCGGGACAGCGCTTTGCACCTGCTGGGCGGCAAAGCGGCTCGGGCGTACCGGCGCATCACTGTGGCGGTGGCCATCCTGGATGAGTGGGACGGCTTTGACCAGCTGGTGGAAAAAGCGGGCGACCCGGGCGGCTTGGCCAAGGGCCGGCTGGAGGGGGCTCCTTACCCAAAGTTCATCGGCGGGACCACGCCCAGACTGAAGGGCTTGAGCCATGTAGAGCGCGCATGTGAGAACGCCGAAGGCTTGGTGCGGGCGCACATTGATTGTCCGCGGTGCGGGGTAGACCATCCCCTGAGCTTTGGCGGCAAGGACGTGGCACACGGTTTCAAGTGGGACGACAGAAAGCCCGAAACGGTGCGCCATGTGTGCCCGCATTGCCGCAAAAGCATCACCCAGGCCGACTACCTCAAAGGCGGGCAGCCGCTTGCGGTGACATGGGTGTGCGCCAAAACTGGCCGCCGCTACGGCGCCGATCGCATTTGGCGAGACGACCGAGGCATGCCCTGCAGGCCACCCAAGACGCTGGGTGTGCACATCTGGGCCGCATACAGCCCGCAGCGCAGCTGGCCGAGCATCGTCAAGGAATTCCTGGAAGCCAAAGCCAGCGCAGCAAAGGGTGATGTAGGGCCGCTGCAGCTGTTTACAAACGAGACGCTGGGCGAAACCTGGGAGGTCAAGGGCGAGCGCAGTGACGATCACGCCCTGCAGGCTCGCGCCAAAGCCGAAGGCCTGCCCATAGGCGCCGTGCCAACGGGCGGGCTGGTACTCACGGCAGGGGTGGACGTACAGCGCGACCGCTGGGAAGTGGGTGTGTGGGCGTGGGGGCGGGGCCTGGAGAGCTGGACCGTGGACCACGCCGTGATTGAAGGCAATCCAGCCAATGACGATGACTGGCAGCGACTCACGGACTACCTGCAGCGGCGGTACACCCAGACATGGCACGGCGGAAGCCTGGGCCTGAGTGCCATCAGCATTGACTCCTCTGACCAGACCCAGGCGGTCTACAACTGGGTGCGCAAACACCAGCACGCACTGCCGCAGCTGCGCCCGATCAAGGGCTCGAGCGAAGAGCACCGGCCCGTGCTAGGCCCAAGCAGCAGCCAGGAGGTCAACTGGCGCGGCCAGAAATGGGTGCACGGCATCAAGCTGTGGATCATGGGGGCGGACACCGCCAAGGACCTGCTGCTAGGACAACTCAGCATCCAGGAGCCTGGGCCCGGTTATGTGCACATGGCCGCCGATCTTCCGCGCGAATGGTTTGAACAGCTGACCGCGGAGCAGCGCATCCTGACCAAAAGCGCCGGCCGTGATGCGTACAGGTGGGTCAAGCGCAGGGCCCGCAATGAGGTGTTGGACTGCCGGAATATGGCCCTGCATGCCGCCATGGGCCTGGGGTTGCATCAGTACTCAGACCGCCGATGGCAACAGGTCGAGGCCGCTGTACAGCCGGCGGTTGATCTTTTCACCCGACCAACAGCGACAGCGACAGAGATTGAGGTCACCACTCAATCTGGGGCGACGCCAAGTTTTCCCTCGCCACCAGTCGCCAGAAAGCAACAAGTAGGGCGCCCAGGGCGTCAATGGTGATCCATGCAAATCAAGATCGACAGCAACTTTTCACAGGTGCAGCGGCGCTTGGGCGCCCTGGGCAAGCAAGCACGCTTTGCCGCAGCCGTTGCGCTCACACGCACAGCCAAAGATGTGCAGCAGGCCATGCCCGCTGAGCTCGAGCGCTCGCTGGACAACCCCACCGACTTCACCAAGCGCGGCACCTACACCCGCCCCGCCAGGCGCGACACGCTGGTTTCCGAGGTGGGCTTTCGAGACATTCAGGCCCGGTACATGCGCCTGCAGATCGAGGGCGGCACCTACACCCCCAAGGAAGCCGGCATCCGCCTGCCCGGCAACGTCCAGCTCAACGCCTTTGGCAACATCCCCCGGGGCCTGGTCAACAAACTCAAGGCAGCTGCCAAGGACGGCAAGCTCGAAGCGGCCGTCGCCAAGCGACTCAATGTCGAGACCAACCGCCGCAAGGGGGCGGCCCCAATTCAGCTGTTCTATGGCCAACCCGCCGGGCGCGGCTGGGAAAAGGCGCCGGTGGGCATTTGGCGGCGCATCCCGCCGGCCACGCCGGGCGGCAAGGGCAAGCTCGTTCCGGTGGTGGTCTTCGAGCGCAAGTCTGCGCAGTATGAGGCTCGGTTTGATCTGCCGAAGCTGGCCATGAGCGTGGCCGAACAAAAGTTTGCCGAGCACTTTCGCACCGAGCTGGAAAAAGCCTTGAGGACGGCGCGCTGACCATGAGCACTTCCGAAAACACCATGCAGGGCTTGCAGATTTGCACTCAATCGCAAACCCCGGCCGACAGCGCGCTGCAGTGCGCGCCGCCGGCGGCCCTGGCGGCAGCCAAGCCGCGCCCGCAGCGCAAGCGCCCAAGCGGCACCGACCACGCGCGCCGGGAAGCCGAGGCCGACCTGGTCACGGCCTTTTTCGACGTGCTCCTGGAGGTCAGGCCCGACCTGGCCGAAATCAGGCACGAGGGGGAGCAGGTGGTCCGCCACCGGCTCAAGGGCCTGCGCGGCACCATCACCGACCGACCCGACCGTGACACGCTGGCCAGGCGCGTGCTGGAGATGTTCAACGGCCGCAATGCCCGGGAGGTGGCGCGCCGCCTGCGCGTGAGCCGCGGCACCGTCTATCGCCTGCTCAAGCAAGCCGGGCGGGACTGACTTGACACTACATGCGCCGCGCAAACTGTCTCACCGCTGCCTGAAATGAGACAAACGGATGGGCAAAGTTGCCCTCCATGTCTTTCACGCAAAGCGACCTGAACTCCATCAACACGGCCATCGCCTCGGGCGAGCTGACCGTGAGCGTGCAAGGTCGCACGGTGACTTACCGCAGCATGGACGATCTGCTCAAGGCGCGGACCCTGATCGAGACCGATCTGGCCACCCAGCGCCCTGGCGGGAGCATTCGCACCGGCCACTTCCGGTTCACCACGGCGCGGGGCATGTGATGCGAGCGGCCGCGCCCAACCTCATTGATCGCCTGGTTGGCTACGTCAACCCACGGGCAGGGCTCATTCGCGCTTTGGCGCGCGACCAGCTCAAGCGCGCCTATGAAGGCGCCAGCCGGCGCGATGGCTGGGCACCGCGCCGGGCCGGCGCCAGCGCCAACACCGACCACTACGCAGACGCCTCCGAGCTTCGATCCCGCGCACGCGCCCTGGTGCAAAACGTGCCCTACGTGGCCCGCGCCATCGAAACCCTGGTCAGCTATTCGGTGGGCGCGGGCATTGTTCCGCGGAGCTTGGCCATCGGTGCGCAAGCCCAGCGCATCGACGCCTTGTGGGAGCAGTGGGTGCACCAGGCCGACGCCGATGGCCTGGGCAGCTTTTACAGCATGCAAGCCCGGGCCGAGCGCGCCATGGAGGTGGACGGTGAGGTGCTCATTCGCCTTCGCCCGCGCCGCGCTGACGACGGGCTGGCGGTGCCGCTGCAGCTGCAGCTGCTTGAAATCGACTGGCTGGACACCGCCAAGAACAGCGCCCTGGGCGGCCTGCGCAACGGCCACAGCATCATCAATGGCATTGAATACGACGCCCTGGGCCGGGTGCACGCTTACTGGTTGTTTGACCAGCACCCCGGCGAGCTCATTGGCACGCTGCGCCGCGCAAGCAGCCAGCCCGTGCCCGCCAACCGCGTGATTCACCTGTACCGCCCGGAGCGCCCCGGCCAGGGCCGCGGCATTTCGCGGCTGGCTCCGGTGATCGCCCGCGTGCGCGACCTGCAGCTTTACGAAGACGCAGAGATCAACCGCAAAAACCTCGAATCGCGCCTGGGCGTTCTGGCCAGCGGCGACCTCTCTCAGCTGGCCGCACCACCGCTGGACGGCGACGGCGGCGGCCCCAGCAATGCGGACCTTGGCCAGCTGTCCTCGGGCGGCATCACCAGCTTGCCCCCGGGTATGAACCTGACCCTGGTGGAGCCCAAGCCCGCAGGCGGCTACACCGAATACGTGGCGCAGCAGCTGCACCTGATCGCAGCCGGCATTGGCGTGCCCTATGAAAGCATGACCGGCGACATGAGCCGGGTCAACTTCTCCAGCGCCCGCATCCGCCGCATCGACTTCAAGCGGGACATCGAGCAGCTGCAGTGGCTGCTGCTGGTGCCCCAGCTGTGCAACCGGGTGCGCCAGGCGTTCATCGAGTTCGCCATTCTCGGCGGGCAGCTGCAGGGCGCAGAGCCCGGCTGCGACTGGTCCACGCCGAAGTGGGACTACGTCAACCCCGCCCAGGACGTCAAAGCCGACGCCGACGAAATCGCCGCCGGTCTTTCCTCCTTCAGCGAAAAGCTGCGCCAGCGTGGCTACAAGCCCGACCTGGTGTTCGCTGAGCTCAAAGCCGACGTGGATCGCCTGCAGGCCGACGGCGTCTTCCCCATGCTGCTGGCCCTCAAAAGTGGCAACGCGCAGGCGGCCCTGCAAAGCGCAGCGGGCACGCCCGAGGCGGCTCAGGGCGGCTGAGGGCGGCTGAAAAAGTGTCACACGCCTGCCAGCAATGAGACAGCACAACCGAGAAAGTACATCCCCATGAGCACCCCAAACACCCAGATGATGCCCAGCCTTTTGCGGGCCGCGCAGATCGAGCCGACGACGTTCGACGCTGAAAAGCGCACCGTCGAAGTCGTGTTCACCACGGGCGCCCGCGTGCGTCGCTACGACTGGTGGCGCGAGCGCTATTACGAAGAAGAGCTGGTGGTCAGCGAAGACGCCGTGGATCTGACCCGCATGAACGCCGGCGCCAGCGTTTTGAACACGCACGGCCAGTACGACCTCAACGACGTCATTGGCGTGGTCGAGCGCGCATGGGTCATGAACGGCGAGGGCCGCGCGACGGTGCGCCTGAGCGAGCGGCCCGAGCTCGAGGGCATCGTGCGCGACATCGAGGCCGGCGTGATCCGCCACATCTCGGCTGGCTACAGCGTGCAGCGCATGGAGATGCTAAGGCCCGAGGAACGCGAAGACGGCGGCACCGACTACCTCTATCGCGCCGTGCGCTGGATGCCGCACGAAATCAGCTTTGTCCCCGTTCCTGCGGATGCCGGCAGCGGCACCCGCTCGCAACCCTCGCAGGGCCAGCAGCCGTGCGAGTTCATCACCCGGGCAGCCGCCCGCTCACCCTTGAAGGAAACCCCGATGTCTGACAAAGACCACAGCGGCGGCGCCAACCAACCGCCCGCCATCACCGTCAACGCCACGCCCGACCTGCAGCGCGCCGCGCCCGCCGTGGACGCCGGCGACCTGCTGCAGCGCACCGCCCAGATCAGCGAGCTGTGCGCCCGCCACAACCTGGCGCACCTGGCCCCCGACCTGATCCGCTCCGGAGCTGACGTGGCCAAGGCCCAGGCCGCTGTGCTCGACGCCCTGGCCCGCGCCGACGCTTCGGCCGGCGGCCACCGCAACGCCTCGCCCCGCATCGAGACCGTGAGCGACCAGATGCAGGTGCGCAAAAGCGGCATCGAGCAGGCCGTCATGCATCGCCTGGCCCCCACCGTCAAGCTCGACGACAACGGCCGCCAGTACCGCGGCATGAGCCTGCTGGAGATGGGCCGTGATTTCCTGGAGTCCCACGGCGTCAACACCCGCGGCATGGATCGCATGCAGCTGGCCGGCGAAATGCTGACCTTCCGCTCGGGCGGCATGCACGGCACCAGCGACTTCGCCGCATTGTTTGCCAACGTGGCCAACAAGCGCATGCGCAACGCCTACGAAGAAAACGTCGGCACCTACACGCTGTGGGCACGCCGCGCCCCCAACGCCCCGGACTTCAAGGCCATCAACGTGGTGCAAATGTCTGGCGCACCCGATTTGCTCAAGGTCAACGAGGCCGGCGAATACACCTACGGCACCGTCAATGACGGCAACAGCAGCTATGGCGTGGTCACTTACGGCCGCATCGTGGCCCTGACCCGTCAGGCAATCATCAACGATGACCTGCGCGCCTTCGATCGCCTGGCAACCGCCTTCGGCTTCTCGGCCCGCCGCCTGGAAAACCGCCTGGTGTACGCGCAGCTGACGGGCGCCGCCTACAGCGCACAAAACGGCAACCTGCAAACCGGCGCTGGCTCGGCCCTGTCGGCCAACTCGCTGGCCGCCGCACGCTCGGCCATGCGCCTGCAAAAAGGCCTGGCTGGCGAAGAGCTGAACCTGGCACCGGCTTACCTGATCGTGCCGGCGGCCCTGGAGCAGACCGCTTACCAGCTGACCAGCTCGAACTTTGTGCCGGCCACCGCCACGGCCATCAACGAGTTCCGCGCCGGTGGCCGCACGGCCGTCGAGCCGGTGGTCGAGCCCATCCTGGACGGCTCCAGCGCCGCCTCCTGGTACGCCGTGGCCTCCAGCGCCGCGGTCGACACCGTCGAGTACTGCTACCTCGACGGCGCCGAAGGCCCGGTCATCGAGAGCAAAAACGGCTGGGAAGTGGACGGCGTTGAATACAAGTGCCGCCTTGACTTTGCCGCCAAGGCCGTGGACCACCGCGGCCTGCACAAGGCAGCCGGCGCCTGATCGCCACCTGGTCAGCCAGCCAGCGGGCACCCAGGTGCACCGGCTGGCTGACAGCAACACCCCATCCCTGATTTGGAGAACCAGTCATGAAAAACTTTTTCAAGCAAGGCGGCACGCTCACCCTGGTGCCCACCATCGCCGTCGTCTCCGGCGGCGGCCATCTCTTTGGTGCGCTCTTTGGCGTGGCCAGCAACGACGTGGCAGCCAATGCCGAAGGTGAATTCGTCACCGATGGCGTGGTCGAAATTGGCAAGACCAGCGCACTGGCCATTGCCGTGGGCGACCGGCTGTTTTGGGACGCCACCAACAAGGTGGTGAACAAGACCGCCGCTGGCCAGCAGTGCATCGGCGTGGCCGTGGAAGCCGCGGCCAACCCGTCGGCCACCGTCAAGGTCAAGCTCGGCGCCTACACGGCCGTCGGCGCCTGATTGTTGATGGGCCAGGGTTGCACGCTGTGAACACGCGGTTTGCCCAGCTTGAAGCGCGGTCGGTTGCGGCCGCGCTCAAGCACGTGGCCAACGCGGTGGCCACCGTGCAGGCCACGGGCGCCCAGGTGGCCGTGGTTTTTGACGAGCGCTACCAGCCCGGCCTGGGCAGCGTCTTTGAGTCGAGCATGCCTTCGGCGCTGGGCGCGTCGGCCGATCTGCAGGCGCTCGAGCACGGCTCGGCCCTGCAGATTCACGCGCAAACCTGGCACGTGGCGGGCATCGAGCCCGATGGCGCCGGCATGACCCGGTTGATGCTGGAGCGCGCCCCATGACGCAGCCGGCCAGCGCCTTTGCGCAACTCATGGCCGCGCTGCAGCAGGTGCTCGCAGCCGCCCACCAGGGCCTGGCGGTGCATGTCAACCGGGTCCGGCCTGTCAGCAGCAGCGTGGCCAGCGTCATCTTGCTGCGCCTTGTCTCAGCCCGCAGGGACACGTCCGGCCCGCTGGGCGCCACCGACTGGCAAACCACGATCGAGGTGGAGTGCGCAGCGCGCACACCCAGCGGCCAAGATCCTGCGCAAGCTGTGGATGCGCTCCTGGCCAGCGCCTGGGCGGCCGTTTTGGCGCCCTCGGTGAGCCTGCCCGGCGTGCTCGATCTGGACTCGGAGCCGGACATCGCCTGGGAGTTTGATGCGGGCGAAACCCCGCTGGCTTCGGCCACGTTCCGGCTGGTCGTTCGCCACCGAACCCTTGCCAACAGCCTGCAGCCCTGGCCCTGAGATGGAGCGACACATGAACGCCAAAACACAAGACAGCGCCCAAGCCCAGCCCGAGTGCCTTCCGCAGGCCGGCGGCAGCTACGTGCGCCAGACCGATGGCAGCCTCCAGGCCGCCAACCCAAAGACGCCTGCCCCCGCCGCAGCCCCGCAGACCGACACACCGGAGTAAACCATGTCCCGCAAGACCCGATTGACGGCCGTATTGGCCAAACTTGAAACCACCTACGGCGTTGACGCGGCACCCACCGGCGCGGCCGATGCGGTGCTCATTTCCAACGCGACGTTCGACTACACCTACAACAACGTCGCGCGCGACAACCTGCGCAGCTTCTTGGGCGCCAGCGAGCAGCTGGCCGGCACGCGCTTTGTCACCATGAGCTTTGACGTGGAGATGGCAGGCTCCGGCACCACCGGCACCGCACCCGCCTGGGGCCGGCTTCTGCGCGCCTGCGCCATGGCCGAAACGGTCACGGCCGGCAGCCGCGTGGAATACAACCCGATCTCCACCGGCATGGACTCCATGACCATTCACTACTTTGACGATGGCGTGGTGCACCGCGCAGTCGGCTGCATGGGCAGCGCCGAGGTCGTGATGGACGAATCCGCCATCCCGCGCCTGCGGTTCAACTTCACGGGCATTGACGGCGGCCTGGCCGCACAGGTCAACCCAACGCAGACGCTCACCAGCTGGCGCGTGCCGCAGGTGGTCACCAACACCAACACCAACGCCGTGCTGCTGGGCGCCACCTACGCCACCGGCACGCTCACCGGCGGCACCAGCTTTGTCAGCCGCGGCATCAACCTCAACCTGGGCAACGAGGTGCGCTTTGTCAGCATGCTCGGCACGGGCGGTGCGGATGTGGACATTTACAACCGCGAGGCCACCGGATCGCTGCAGCTCGAGCTTGACGCCGCCGCCGAGGTGGCCGCTTTCAACGCGGTGGCCGCCAACACACTGACCAGCATCGGCCTGCAGCATGGCAGCACCGCCGGCAACCGCGTGCTGGTGTTTGCGCCGGCCGTGCAGCGCATCAACCCGACGCACCAGGACTTCGAGGGCCGGGTGCTCATCGGCTTTGACCTGCGCCTGACGCCCTTGGCGGGCAACGACGAGTTGCGCATCGTCGCCCTGTAAGCCCCGCAGCGCCAGGTCGCCCCCGGGCGCCTGGCGCTGCCCACCCGACAGCACAACAAGACCAGGAGAAAGACATGAATTTCAAGTTCAGCATTGGCAACCACATCGAGGTGCCCGTGCACCTGAAGTTGCGCGACGGCCAGACCGTGCGCGAATTCAAATTCCACGTGACCGGCAAGCGCCTGAGCGCGCAAGAGGCGCGCGAGAAACTGGACGCCGACAGCGAGGCCACGGTGGGCGAGTTCCTGAGTGAAAACCTCATTGGCTGGCGCGGGCAAACCCTGGTGATCGATGAGGCCACGGGCGCGCCGGTGGACTTCAGCGCCGAGGCCCTGGCCGCCCTGCTCAACGTCGCAGGCGTGGCCGGCGTGATCTATCTGAGCTACCTCAAAGAGCTGGCGGCCAGCGACGGCACGGAGGCCCGCAGAAAAAACTGAGCACGGCCGCCCGCTTGCATGCGCGCGGCCAGCTCGATTTTGAACAGCCCACCCATGACGCCCACGACGAAGCACAAGACGCCGCTGCCGCTTTTGGCCTGGCCCTGGAGCTGCCCGCCAGCGGCCAAGCGTCGGCCGTCTTTTGGCTTTGGCCCGAATGCCTGTCCGATTGGCAGCTGTGGGGCCAAGTGCAAACGCAGTGGCGCTACGCGGGCATGTCTGCGCAGCCCACGGGCCTGGACTACGCAGCCGTCGTGGCCTGGCTGCGCGCGCACGGATACGGCCGGGGCCAACCCAAGAACCTTGCCGAAACGCTCGGCCACCTGCAGGCCATGGAGCGCGCCGCGCTCGATGCCTGGGCAGAACAAAGGCAACTGACGGCACATGGCTGATACCACCGCACGCATCAAGCTGGCCCTCGAGGGCGCCAGCACCGTCGAAAAGGGCTTGGCCGCCGTGGAGGCGCGCGTGGGCTCCGTGGGCAAGGCCATGCTGGGCCTGGCCGGTGGCGCCTCGCTGGCGGGCTTTGCGGCGTTTGTCAAAACCAGCATCGATGCGGCCGACGAGATGAGCAAGATCTCGCAAAAGGCCGGCATCGCCGTCGAAAGCGTGGCCGGTCTGCAGCTGGCGTTCCAGCAAAGCGGCCTGCAGGCCGGCGACCTGAGCGCCAGCCTGGGCAAACTCAACCGCAGCATTGCCGACGGCTCGCTCGCCTTTGACACCATGGGCATCAGCGTGCGCAACACCGACGGCACGCTCAAGACCAGCCGCCAGGTGCTGGGCGAGGTGGCCGACCGCTTTGCCCAGTATGAGGACGGCGCCGCCAAGGCCCGACTGGCACAAGAGCTCTTTGGCAAAAGCGGCTCCGAGCTCATTCCGCTGCTCAACGGCGGATCGGCTGCGCTGGAGGAATTCGACCAGATGGCCCGCCAGCTGGGCCTGACCATGGACAAGGACACCGCGGCCCAGGCCGAGCGGTTCAACGACACGCTGGACCTGCTGGGCATGGGGCTGCAGGGCGTGGGCCGCCAGATCGCGGCGCAGCTGCTGCCCACGCTCTCGGGCCTGGCTGGCCAGTTCCTGGAAAGCATGACCCAAGGCGGTCGGCTGCAGAAAGTCTCAGAAGCGCTGGCCTTGAGCCTTCGCGCGCTTTACGCCGCCGGCGTGATCGCCGTGGAGGTGTTCACCACCGCGGCCCTGGCCATCAAGACGGCCGGCCAGCAGATCTGGGCCTTTGTCACGGGCAATTTTTCCGAAGCCGGCCGGGTGGCTGCCGAGTTCGAGCAGTACCTGGCCACCGCCTGGCCCAAGACCCTGGCCGACGTGCAGGCGGCGTTCACGGCCACCGGCAGCGCTGCCGTCGATTCCATGGCCGCCACCCAGGCCGCCATTCAGCGCGCTGCGCCCGATTTGGCCAAGGCCGAAGAAGCGGCCAAGGCCGCCACCAAAAGCGCCGAGGAATTTGCCAAGCTGCGCGACCGCCTCAATGGCCAGCAGTCGGGCACCGATTCGGACTTCATCAAAAACCTGCGCCTGCTGGCCGACGAAGGCCAGCGCGCGGGGCTGAGCATGGCCGAGGTCGTGCGGCTGCAGGAGCTGTACATCCAGCAGCAGCCCTACATGGTGCAGGCCCTCAAGCAAGCGCAGGAGGCCTCGGCCGCCATCGCCAAGGCGCGCACCGACGAGGCCGCCTCGATTGAGGCGACGCTGCGCGAGCAGCAGGCCGCCTACGCTGCGGAGCTTGCCGGGGTCAACGAGCGCATCCGCGCGCTCACGGACGAGCAAGACGCCGCCACGCTGGCCACGCGCAACAACATCACCCTGGCCGAAGCGGTCGAGCGCGTGGCGCTGGCGCGGCTGCGCGAGAAACAGTCCCGATTCATCGAGGGCTCCGAAGGCTATGAGGCCATCGAGCGCGAGATCGAGGCGCGCGAAAAGCTCATTGGCCTGGTGTCTGCCAAGGCCGCCCGCGACATGGCCGAGCAGGAGTGGCGCAAAGCCTCCGACCAGATCAACCAGTCGCTCACCGACAGCCTGTTTCGGGCCTTTGAGTCCGGCAAGGGCTTTGCGCAGACCCTGCGCGAGTCGATCAAAAACATGTTCAAGACCATGGTGCTGCGGCCCGTGATCCAGTTTGTGGTGGGCGGGCTCACCGGCGCCTTGGGGTTGTCGGGCACGGCCATGGCCGGGCAGCTCGGCGGGCTGGGCCAGCTTTTGGGCGGCTCCGGCGGCAACTCCGTGGGCATGCTGAGCAACCTGGCCAACCTGTTTCAGGGCGGCGTCAATTTCCTGCGTGGCGGGTTCATCGACGGCAAGGTGGCCGGCATGTGGCAGCAGGCGTCTAACTTCATGGCCGGAAGCGGCAACGCCACGGTGTCTGGCATGGGCCAGTGGATGAATGCCAACCCCCAGGTGGCCGGCTACCTGGGCATGGCCGGCAACGCCGTGGCGGGCTACGGCCTGCAAAAAGGCATCAGCGGCGAATTCAAGATCGGCAACGGCAAACTGGTGGACTTGGCCACGCTCATTGGCAGCGCCTTGCCGGGCTTTGGCCCCTGGGTGGGCGCGGTGGCTGGCCTGGTCAACCGCGCCTTCGGCATGGGCGCGCGCCGCGTCACGGGCGAGGGCCTGACGGGCACCTTCAATGCCGACAGCGGCGCCAACGTCAGCAGCTACAGCACCTGGCACCAGCGCGGCGGCTGGTTCCGCCGCAGCCGCTCGGGCATCAACTATGCGGCCATCAGCCAGGAACT
This sequence comes from uncultured Polaromonas sp., assembly GCA_964450095.1. Classification (GTDB taxonomy): domain Bacteria; phylum Pseudomonadota; class Gammaproteobacteria; order Burkholderiales; family Burkholderiaceae_C; genus Polaromonas. The sequence goes on along the minus strand of CAYVGD010000006.1, from coordinate 9,687 downwards.
CGATGAGTTCCTGGACGGGGCCATCTTGCTCACCAGCGAAGCCACCCGGGAACACGCCCGCGTGCTCGGGCTTAACGCCGAGTCGATCCGTGGCTACACCAAGAGCATCAACATCAGCTTGATGGGCCTGGACCAGGCGGGGCGCGAGAAGGCCATCAGCGACGCCATCGCGGGTTTTGGCGAAGACCTGGCGCGCACGGTGCTGGGCAGCGCGGGCGCCGCGCTGCAGCGCGACGGCGAAAGCGCCGCCTCGGCCCTCAATCGCCTGGTCACGTCGCTGTCCAGCGTCAACGAGGTGCTCAAGGGCCTGGGGCAGACCCGCCTGGCCGGCTCGCTGGCCGGCGCCGATGGCGCGCAGCAGCTGCTGGACCTTTTTGGCGGGCTGGACGCCTACTCACAGTCGGCCGCCCAGTACATGCAGGCGTTCTACACCGACGCCGAAAAGCTGGCCCTGGCGCAGATGCGCATGAGCGAGGCCATGGGCGCCCTGGGCCTGTCGGTGCCGGCCAACGCGGCCGCGTTCCGCGCGCTGGTCGAGGCGCAAGACCTGTCGAGCGACGAAGGCCGGCGCACCTATGTGGCGCTGCTCCGGCTCGCCCCCGCCTTTGCGGAAATCGACCAGGCGCTGTCGGGCCTGGGCCTGGCGATGAACGAGACGGCCAGCGCCGCGGTGCTGGCCACGCAAAGCATTGCCGAGGAAATCCAGCGCCTGCGCGGCATCGTGACCGACTCGGTGGGCGGCGCCAACGCGTACGCGGCCCTGCAGGCCGAGTTCGCCACCACCACGGCCGCAGCCCGCGCGGGCGACCAAAAGGCCATCGACCGCCTGCCGCTGCTGAGCCAGGCCCTGGAAAGCGCCGCCGCAGTGCAGGCCGTCACCGGCGCCGATGTGGCCCGCGTGCGCGGGCAGATCGCCGCCAGCCTCGAGGCCACCATGGAGGCGCTCAAGCAAGGCGCGCCCCAATTGGATGTGGGCACGAACTACGTGCCCCAGGACATGCTGGCCATGGTGCACCGGGGCGAAGCCATCGTGCCGCGCGCCTACAACCCGGCCGCAGGCGGCAGCGCCCCCTCGTCGGCGGCGCTGCAGGTGCAGTTCGAGCGCATGAACGCCGAGCTCGAGGGCCTGCGCGCCGAGATGCGCTCGGTGGCCGCCGCCAGCGCGCAGACCGCCCGCATCCTGCAGCGCGTCACGCCCAACGGCACCGCCCTGAACACTGTTGCCGAGACCGCATGAAGCTCATTCGCCCCACGCCCATGACGCCGGCCATGCTGGTGTCGACCAACGCCACCGAAAGCCAGCCGACCTATGCGCCGGCCACCAGCTACGCGCTGGGCGCGCGCGTGGTCTTTGGCGCCTGGATCTACGAAAGCCTGCTGGCGGGCAACCAGGGCCACCAGCCCGACACCTCGCCCACCCGCTGGCTGCGCGTGGGCCCCAGCAACGCCTGGGCCATGTTTGACGACCAAGTCAGCACGCCCACCACGCGCAACGCGCAGCTGAGCGTGACCGTGAGCACGGGCCTCATGGACGCGCTGGCCATCGTGGGCATTGACGCCGAGACCGTCATGCTCACCATCCGCGACGGCTCGGGCGGGCCCATCGTGTACCAGCAGGTGCAAAGCGTCACCGGCAACGCCGTCTACGACTGGTACGAGTACTTTTTCTCGGACCCCAGCGTGCGACGCACCATCGCAGTGTTCAGCAACCTGCCGCCCTTTGCCAGCGCCCACGCGACCGTCACCGTCACCAGCGGCGGCCTGGTCAGCGTCGGCGGCGTGATCTTTGGCCGGATGGCGCAGATCGGCACCACGCAGTACGGTGCGCAGGCCGGCATCACCGACTACAGCCGCAAGGACACGGATGAATTTGGCGTGACCACGTTTGTGCGCCGCGCGTTCAGCAAGCGGCTGACCTGCGCGGTCATGGTCACGGCCGTGGAAGTCAACCGCGTGCAGCGCCTGCTGTATGACCTGCGCGCCACGCCCGTGGTGGTCATCGGCACCGACGCCCCCGAGTTCCGCGAGCCGCTGGTTTTTTACGGGTACTACCGGGATTTTTACTGCGCCATCAGCTACCCGCAGGCCGCCCTGTATCAGCTCGAGTTTGAGGGACTGACTTGATTGCTTTGAAGGACACCCCATGACGATTACCGCCCTGCCCACCCCGCCGACACGGCAAGACCCGACCAACTTTGCTGCGCGAGGCGATGCGTTCCTGGCGGCGCTGCCGACGTTTCAGATCGAAGCCAACGAGACGGCGGACTTTGTCAACGATCGAGCCACCATCGCGCAGACCTCGGCCGCCAGCAGCCAGGTCAATGCCTTTTTGGCGCTGGAAAGCGCAGCTCAGTCGCAGGCGTTTTCTCAGGCCGCCGCCGTCTCGGCCAACGTCACGCGTTGGCAGTCGGGCACGAGCTACCTGCAGGGGCAGACCGTGTTCAGCGTGATTGACTTTCACACCTACCGCGCCCGCGTCGCCTTCACGAGCTCGGTCGATCCCTTCACCGACACGACCAACTGGCAAAAGTTGACCGGCGTGGACACGGTCGATTACGGCTTCATCAACACCACCGCCACCACCTTTGTCGATTACGGAGCACTGACATGAGCACACGCATTCAACGCCGACGCGGCACCGCCCTGGAACATGCGACCTTCACGGGCGCCTTGGCCGAGCTGACGGTCGACACCACCAACAACACCGTGCGCGTGCACGACGGCACGACCCCAGGCGGTCACCGGCTGGCCAAAATCACCGAAGTGCCCTCGGCGCGGTACTTTGCCAGGCTCGATTCAAGCGCATGCGCGTTCACGCGCACGGGCCTGTTCAACGTCTCGGTGGGCGCCGGCTTTTGGGCTGAGGCGGGCGGCGCGGTGTTTTACCTGGCGCCCGGCACGGCCGTGACCATGCCCGGCACGGCCACGGCCGGCACCGACTACGCCATCTGGCTGCGGCCCACCGGCACACTGGAGGCCACCGCCAACTTTTCCACGCCCCCCGTGGCCAATGCGCGGCGCCTGGGTGGCTTTCACTATGCGCCAGGCGGCAACGCAGCGGGCCAGGCCGGTGGCGACACCACGCCGCAGATCAACGCCTTCAGCCTGTGGGACTTGAAGTTTCGCCCGGCCTGCCCGGACCCGCGCGGCATGACGCTGGTGGCCGATGCCTTTTGGTCCGACATCTACCTGCTGGGTGTCGACCACCTGGTCAACGGCACGAGCCGCTTCAACGTCACCATTGCCGATGGCGCCAGCCCGCCGCGCGTGCCGACCAAGTTCGGCGGCAACGGTTCGGCCGTTTATTCGAGCCTGAACTTGTGGGAGGCCGCCGAGGTCATGGCCCACCACGGCAAGCGCCTGCCGCACTACCAGGAGTTCTCGGCCCTGGCGTACGGCACGACCGAGGCCACGCAGGCCGGCACCGACCCGGGTTCGACCATCCTGCGCAACGCTTTTACCTCGCGCTGGGGCGTGATGCTGGCGGCCGGCAACATGTGGATCTGGGGCGATGAGTTCGGCGGCGGCGCAGCGGCCGCCACCTGGACAGCCAACACGCTGGGCCGCGGCTCGACCTACCAGATGGAAAACGCCGTCATCTTCGGGGGCCACTGGGTCGACGGTGCGGCCTGCGGTTCGCGCTGCTCGATCTGGAACAACTCCCCGGCGCTCTCGAGCTACAACATCGGGGCGCGCGGCGTCTGTGACCACTTGGTGCTTGAGTAAGGCGGCGACAGCCGCCGCTTGTAAACGCACCCGAATCTGCACCTGAACCCGCACGGCACCGCACACCATGACGCCCGAAAGCGACGCACTCCAGACCTATGAGCCGATGGCCGTGGTCGAAAAGTACGAGACCGTCATCGGCTACCTCTACCCCATCGCGCAGAACCTTCCGCGCAAGCACGGGGTGGCGCGCGACATGTTTTTGCAGTGCCTGCTGGGCCAGGTGCAACTTTTTGTGGAGGCCGGGAAATCAAGCCAGATCTCGCGCCTTTACATCGCAGATGCGGGTCTGGCGCAGCTGCGATTTTGGCTGCGGTTTTTGCGCAGCGACGACGTCAAGGGCATCACGCCCCACCAGGTCAGGACCGCGCAGGCGCTTCTGGCCGAGGTGGGCAAGATTCTCGGGGCGTGGATCGCCAAGCAAAAGCGCAGGGGGCAGCATGGGTAAAAACGCCGTCATCTTCGGGGGCAACTGGGACAACGGGTCGAACTGCGGTTCGCGTTGCTCGAACTGGAACAACTCCCCGACGAACTCGAACAACAACATCGGGGCGCGCGGCGTCTGTGAGGACGTGGGTTTCGCTGGATCGCTCTGCCGTCGTTACGGCGCGGCAGGCCGGCCATTTTCCATGTGGTCAGCCATGCTGTCCTGCTTCGGCAAACACCTTTGGGGGTTCGGAAAAACGACGAGTAGCCAGCGCGAGCTGGTGAAAGTCGTGTCCGGCCTGGCGAGGTGTGGCCATGGGTAAAAAGTACAAGCGCCTGATCGAGCAAGTGGCCGAGCTGGAGAACCTGCAGCGGGCCTACGCCAACACGGCCCGCGCCAAGCGCCTGACCTGGGGCTACCTGGAGTTCAAGGAATACGCGGACCTGAACCTGCAGCGCATGCGCCAAGAAATCCTGGACGGCGCCTGGGTGCAGGGCGACTACCGCCAGTTCACGGTCTATGAGCCCAAGCCGCGGCTGATTTCGGCCCTGGACTTCAAGGACCGCGTGGCGCAGCACGCCCTGGTCAACGTGATCGGGCCGATCTTTGAGCGAACCTTTTTGCCCGGCACCTTCGCCTGCCGCGTCGGCATGGGCACGCACGCGGGCGTGCGGCACGTGCAGTCCGCGCTCAGGCGCACGGGCGCCACGCATTTTCTCAAGACCGACTACAGCAAGTTTTTCCCAAGCGTCAACCGCGCGCTGCTGCACGAGCTCATCCGGCGCAAGGTCAGCTGCAAGCCCACCCTGGCCCTGATCGAGGCCATGGTGCCCGCCAGCGGCCAGGGCCTGCCCATCGGAAGCCTGACCAGCCAGCTCTTTGCCAACGTCTACGGCGGCGAGGTGGACCGCTTCATCCACTTCCAGCTCGGCGCCAAGGAGTGGACGCGCTACATGGACGACATCGTCATCGTCTCGCGCAACCCCTACGAGCTGCGGCACTGGTTCGAGGACCTCGAGGCCTTCAGCCTGGAGCGCTTGGGCATGCGCATGAGCAAGTGGAGCGTCAGCCCCATCGAGCGGGGCATCAACTTCCTGGGCTACCGCATCTGGCCGCGCCACAAACTGCTGCGCAAGCAATCGGTGCGCGACGCCAAACGCAAGATCGCGCGCTACACGCGCCAGGGCGACCAGCCGCGCCTGGACCAATTCCTGGCCTCATGGCGCGGCCATGCGGCCTTTGCCGACACCTGCAACCTGTTCAACCATCTGGAGAAAGCCCATGGCATCCCTGGCCATCAACACCCGCACCGACCTGGACGCGCTCGAGGGAACCGAGCAGCACAAAGAGGCCCTGAGCATGCTGCAGGCGACGCTCTGGCGCCTTGAAAGAGACGACGCCGCCCGGGCCTGGCGCGCGGTGCAGGACACCAGCACCCTCGAGCGCTTTGGTCTGAGCGTCGAAGACTTTCCGCACGCGCAGCCGCCCGAGCTGCCCGCCTACGTGCCCCCCGCACCGGCCGGCCCGCAGGTGGTCAGCATGCGCCAGGCGCGGCTGGCGCTGCTGGAGGCCGGGCGGCTGCAGGCCGCCGAAGAGGCCATCGCCGAGCTGCCGGGCCTGGACGGCGATGCGGCGCGCATCGAGTGGCAGTACGCCCAGCAGGTGCGCCGCGGCCAGCCGCTGGTGCAGGCGCTGGCGCAGGCGCTCGAGCTCGACGATGCGGCGCTGGACGCCCTGTTCCTGAGCGCCTCCAAGCTCTGAGGGTGACCGGCCATGCCTGAGCCCGCCTCCACCGCAGCCAGCACGACCTTGGCGGCCGCCAGCGCCGCCGTGCCCGTGCTCACCGCCTTTGGCGTCAACCTGGGCCTGCGCCCCGACGTGCTGGTGGCGGGGTTTGCGGGCGCGCTGGTGGCCATCGTCTTGCTCAACTCCGTGCCCGCCGAGGGCGACACCTGGCGCCACCTGCTGGGCGCGACCTGGCGGCGCATCTTCGTGGCGCTGGCCAGCAGCCTGACCGCCGGCTACCTCACGCCGCTGGTGGCGCTGGCCATGTCGATCCCGGACGCGCTGATGCTGGGCGCAGCGTTTCTGACCGGCGTGGGCGCGCAAAAGGTGCTGCGCCGCGCGATCGAGCGGGCCGAACGCCTGGACCGCCCGCCCGGGGGGCGGCCATGAGTGCGGTGCTGCAGCTGGTGCATGTGCTGGCCGGCCTGGTGGTGCTGGCCGAGGCGCTGAACAAGCTGGAGCGCTGCGCGCCGCTGGCGCGCGGCCTGGGCGCCCGCGCTCGCCTGGTCGAGGGCCTCAAAGCCTTGGCCTGGCTGCTGCTGGCGCTGGGCGCGGCGGGCGCGCTGGCCGCGCCGCTGCTGCGCGCGCTGGGCCTGCCGGTGGAGGCCGGCGGCGAGTTCGCGCGCCTGGCGCGCCCGACGCTGGCCGAAACGCTGGTGCTGGCCGGCTTTGCCGTTCTCATCGTTCGAACCCGAGTCAAGGAAGGCTGACCCATGCAACTGACCCCCCACTTCACGCTGGCCGAGCTGACGGCCAGCAGCACCGCCCGGCGCCTGGGGCTGAGCAACGAGCTGCCGCCGGCGCTGTTTGGCAACCTGCAGGCCCTGGCCGACATGCTCGAGCGCGTGCGCGCCCAGCTCGGCGGCCGGCCCTTGATCGTCACCAGCGCCTACCGCAGCCGCGAAGTCAACCGCGCAGTCGGCGGCATGGCCACCTCGGACCACACGCTGGGCCACGCGGCCGATGTGGTGTGCCCGGGCTTTGGCACGCCGCACCAGGTGGCCAAGGCCCTGGTGCCGCACCTGCAGCGCCTGGGCATCGGCCAGATCATCCTGGAGGGCGTGGGCGGCAAGCAGTGGCTGCACCTGTCCACCCGGGTGCCGGACAAGGCCATGAACCGGGTCATCACCATCACCGATGCCGGCACGCAGCTGGGCATCCAGGAGCTGGCATGAGCGGGCCAGCGCGCCTGGCCGCGCTGCTGGCCTTGGCGCTGCTGCTGGCCGGTGCCGCCTGGCGGATGCACACCCAGGCCGAGCGGGCCGGCCACGCCCGCGCCCAAGGCGAAGCGGCCGCCGCCGCCCTGGCCTATAACCAAGCGATGCGCCAGCGCGAGCAGCAAGCCGCGCAGGCACTCACCACCCTCCAACAGAAAGCCGCCCATGAACAACGTGACCTGCAGCGCCGCATTGACGCTCTTGTTGAGCGCCTGCGCGAGCGCCCCGAGCGCCCCGCCGATCTCGCCGCCCCCGCGGGTCCAGGCGATCCCGTGGCCTGCACCGCAGCCCAGCTTTACCGAGCGGATGCAGCTTTTCTTGTCCGGGAGGCTGCCCGAGCCGACCAGCTACGAATTGACCTGGCCGCCTGCCAAGCCGCCTACGACCAGGCCGTGACGCTGACGGCGCCTTGATCTACAGTTGTCTCCTGGTGGGCTCATCCCCGCCCTTTGCCGCCCGCCCGCAACGGTGGGCGGTTTTTTGCCCGGTGGACAAAGCTGGGGACAGGGTATGCACAGGGTGTGCATAAAACACCTGTTTGATTCCAGGCGGGCCGGGGACGTCGATTCTTTTTTGTTGAGTCAGAATTTAGTTTCCCCAAAAAATCCCCAAAAACAGGCCAGCAACCCGCATGGATGCTGGATTTTTGATTCCGGCCCCGGGCACCACGCAAGATTTCTCTCAGGAATCAACGATCTGGCCGATGACCTGCACCCACGCAGCCATCGGCTTTTTTGTCGGCTCATGCGCTGGGCAGTCTGGGTGCAGCGCACTTGGCCGCACATCTCCTCACGCACTGTCTTTCAAAACGGCACACTCCATCGCCCAGACCGGACCGCACGGCCCACGTGGGATGGACGTGGTCGGGTCCCGGTCACTCAACTGTCCATCTGCCGATCTGCTCCTGCACCCTGTTCTGCACCCTGCACCCTGCACCCTGCACCCGGCAGAGCGTGCCCTGGGGAACAACTTGGCGAGATGACGCACCGGTTCAGCCGGATTGCAGGCGCATTTCCTGCCTGCCCGTACCTTCGCTGTAATTTGCGGGAGGTGCCAGACCAACGCCTTTGGAGCGCAGATGCAAGCGTGGCCCCTGCTGGGCTCACCGAAACGGCGCAGCCTGTGGGGATCACGCGCCATCAGGGCTTTTTCAGCACACTGACGGGAAGGGGAATCCTGCACTGGTTGTTCGCATCGCGGTCGCATTGTTCCTCGACGAGGTCGCCCACCTCGACCACCGGCAATGTCGAGACCGACGCATCCATCGCTTCATCCGCGGCTTGAGCGCTGTGCTTTTGCCGCGCATTTTTCGCCATCACGCTTTCAGGGGTTGAATCGCTCGGCAGCGAGGTGATGGTGAGTCCGGCGCGTTGCAGCCTGCTCAGCAGTTCCCCCGTGGGGTTGTTGCTGAAGCGAAGCCGCGGGCGTCCGCCGTCGGCGCTGGTGAAACCGGCAGACCCAAAGGTGAAAGCAAACGTAGTGCCGTTGAATTCGGTGCCCCGGGTCCCGCCGCCAGCCAGCACGAAGCGGCTTGCGAAATGCGACTGAGCGCCCGTGGTCGTGATGTTGCCGCCAAACCAGACGGTACCCGCCTGAGCAGAATCGGGGGCCGCAACGGAGGCCTGGCGCCGCGCCGCCGTGCCACCGACATTGTCCGCATTGCTTCCACGCAGCGACGTCATGTTCGGCAAAACGGCCGCCTGCGTGGTGAGCCCGGCCAGCGCCTTCTGCGAACCCACGTCGGATGCAAACGTGATGACCGGCTGAGCCGAGTTGTCAGGGGCTGAGCCGATGACGGAGGTGTCAAAGCCAATGGCTCTGGCATCCAGCGTGTAGATTCCTTCGACCAGGCCGTAGCCGTCCACCTTGCCAAAGAAGTTCACTGCCGGATCCAGCGAAAAAACGTGGCGGGTCTCTGCCTGCCGCGTGTGACCCCCGATGAAAGCATCGCCACGGATGTTGACATGCTCATAGGCGGTGATATTTCCAAGGATGTTGATCACCGGCGCGGTCACATCCAGCCGATAGACGCCGAAGTGGCGCGTGTAGTTGGCAATCACGTCGCCAGAATTTCCGGTGACCGCATCAAAACCCACCTGGTCATTGAAGGTCACGCTGGTTCCCGCATTCAGAATCAACGACCGGGTGTTGGTCTTGGCTCTTTCTCCCCCTTCGACCGTCCCCACGAAATTCAAGGCGCCAGCGCTGGAAATCAGGCGCAGAGGGAATGTGTCTTTGAGCGCGCCGTCCTCGGTGTTGACCGGGACCGCCGCATTGCCATTCCCCTTGGCGATGGCGGTATTGGTCAGGAAGGTCAGGTTGTTGTACGTCTGGTTGCCCGTCGTCCTGACCGACCCCACGTTCGCTTCCATGACCGTGTGGCCCGCAGGCCTTGCATAGGTGCCCGTGGGGGTTTCAGCGGTGGACAGCGACAGCAGCGCCGCGTTTTCACCCACCGATTGCCGGAACGTGACCTTGCCCGCATCAGCGCGGACATCCAGCGTCCTCATGCCGGAGACGTCGCCATCGATG